>MPNB01000058.1 GCA_002238805.1 Rhodothermaceae bacterium bin80
CCATAATACGCTAAGGCCGCTACCAACCGGAGCGACAGGTGTTGGGCGGGGTTCGCACCCGCCACAGAAAAGCGCCTTTCCACGGCGCACGGCGAACTTGGGTTAAACTGGTTTTTGTCTGCTAGTGAGGCAGGTATAAGATATACACAATATGATGTCAAGAGTAACGATCATTAACTTCAGTTCTTCACCTTGTAATACCAGACTCCTTCGGGATAGATTCAGCCCTCCGAGACAGGAATAACCGGCGTTGGAAATCGATGTTCGCCCTGAAATCCCCTACACCGAACCTTGACGGTTTTGATCCGACGATTGATGCTTGCCGTAGGACCATTACTCATCCTCAGAACGATCATGCCCAGGATAGCCAGCTTTCTCCGTCCCCCCGTGCCTAGGTTCAGACAAACCATGAGCTTATCTTCCAGCAGACAGATTTTTTTGCTACACCCAACTGATGCAGCAGGAAATTACGTTCACTCCTGAGACTTATTCCCGTGACTCTTTCCGGCCGATACACCAATGATAAAACCGGCCAAACGAGTCATGCTCCTATTCGTCCTACTCTTCCAGGTCGCTGCGCTGCAGGGCCAAGACGTGCCAACCAAAGAATTGCTTGACTGGCACAGATTGCCTGATTTCCCGGACTCAATCGGAGTAGGTGGGCCATGCGCTGGAATCTCAAACGGTGCGCTGATCGTGGCCGGAGGTGCACATTTTCGTGATCCGTTCCTGCAGGGTGGGGAGAAAATCTGGACCGACAGCATCTATGTTCTGACCTCTTCATTTAGTGAATGGAAAAGCGGGTTCACACTTACCCGGCCAACGGGATATACAGTGGCCGTCCAATGGGAGGATGAGGTAATCTGTGCAGGTGGGGGGAATGCCCGGGAGCATTTTGTGGAGGTGATTACGCTGCGCTGGGATGGCGGGGACATCTCACAGCGATTGTTACCAGCACTCCCACAACCCAGAGCCTTTGCCAGCGGAGCAGTAGTTGGAACCACCCTTTATCTAGCTGGAGGATTGGAGACCCCTAGCGATACCGTCGCAAGTCGGGATTTCTGGGCACTGAATCTTGCTGATCCCGGTGCGCAATGGCAAATACTCGAATCTGTACCTGGCCTACCCCGGCATAGCGCTGTGACGGGCGCATCAGACGGGGCGTTCTATCTCTTCAGCGGCACTGCATTGATGCCGGACACGGCCGGCTTAGTAGCTTACGAGTTTCTCACCGATGCCTATCGATATCGCCCTCAATACGGGTGGGAGCAACTGCGTGATCTACCGTATCCCACAGCCGCGGCCCCCTCTCCTGCGATCGCTTTGGGGCCCTCACACCTTCTAGTATTGGGAGGCAATACTGGAGTAGATGTAGATCGCGTTCAAGAGCTCGGCGACCGGCATCCGGGATTCAGCCGTAATCTGCTGGCCTATCACGTTATCACGGACACCTGGGCGTACCTGGGGGCTTTGCCCATGGGACAGGTCACTGTTCCAACGGTGCAACATAGCGACAATATTATCATCCCGAGCGGCGAAACACGCCCGGGAGTACGGACTGCCGCAGTTTGGCAAGTCACACCGAGAAATACAGTTCCCCCTTTTGGCACGATAAACTTTGTTGTCGTGGCTATCTACTTCCTGGTCCTTGCAGGAATGGGCCTGTACTTCTGGAATCGTGGAAAAAATGATACCGATTACTTTCTGGCCCGCAGACGTATCCCGTGGTGGGCAGCAGGGATCAGCATCTTTGGAACACAACTGAGTGCCATCACCTTCATGGCCATACCCGCCAAGGCCTATGCTACGGATTGGGTTTACTTTCTTGGGCAGATTGCCATTCTGCTGGTTGCCCCGATCGTAGTCTATCTCTATCTACCCTTCTTCCGCCGGCTCCAGATAACGACAGCCTACGAGTTTTTAGAGCAACGTTTTAGTGTAGCAGTGCGACTTTTCGGCAGCCTTGCATTCGTTCTCCTCCAGCTCGGACGCATGGGAGTAGTCATCTTTCTCCCTGCCATAGCCTTATCCGCAGTCACAGGCTTCAACCTGTACCTGGCCATATTGCTGATGGGATTACTGAGCACTTTCTATACAGCATTGGGGGGCATGGAAGCTGTCATCTGGTCAGATGTGATGCAAGTAATTGTACTCTTGGGAGGCGCTTTATTAAGTCTGATTATCCTGGTCTTGAACATTGAGGGCGGGACTTCCGGTTTGATTGAAGTTGCTGCCTCTGAGGGCAAGTTTCATATGCTGACCTGGTCGTGGGATGCTACGACAACGGCGGTCTGGGTGGTGCTGGGGGGCTCAATTTTCAGCAACTTGATCCCCTATACGGCGGACCAAACTGTGGTACAACGCTATCTGACCACAGCAAACGAAAAACTTGCTGCGCGATCCGTCTGGACCAATGCAGCACTCACGATCCCTGGCAGTCTCCTTTTCTTTTCCTTGGGCACGGCCTTGTTTGTATTCTACCAACAGCACGCAAGCGCTCTGGAACCTTCGTTATCCACCGATGCAATCTTCCCGCTGTTTATTATACAACAGCTGCCTCAGGGGATGTCAGGACTCCTGATTGCCGGAATTTTTGCCGCAGCGATGTCCAGCCTTGACAGCAGTCTCAACAGTGCTGTTGCCGCACTGGTATGCGACTTCTACAGGAGATTCAAGCCGCGTTCTACTGCGTCAACCCGCCTGCGATTGGCCAAGTGGTTGACTGTCGGACTGGGCTTTCTAGCCACAACCATTGGTTTATTAATGGCCACGATCGAAATTGCCTCATTATTCGACTTTTTCCTTGAACTGCTGGGGTTATTGGGGAGCAGCCTGGCAGGTCTCTTTGCCTTGGGGATCTTCACGCGCAGTGCAAACAGTACCGGAGCACTGATTGGTGCCTGTACCAGCGCAATCGTACTCTACCTCGTAAGTGCTTTCACCGCCATTCATTTCTTCCTGTATGCAAGCATTGGTATACTGACTTGCTTTGTGGTAGGATATATCATGAGCAACATCCTCCCCAACCATCACACTCAACTTGCCGGGTTAACGATTTATACCTTGCGAGATCGGTTGCCGAACAACGATCAGATTGATGCAGACGCCGATGAATAAATCAATACGGCTTACAGGTCTTATCGCAGCAGCGTTCACCCCCATGAAAAGCGATGCTATGCTGGATCTTGACCGTATCCCAAGCCTAGTCGAACACTTGCTGAAAGATGGTGTCTCTGCGTTATATGTACTGGGCAGCACGGGGGAAGGGGTTTCACTGACGCTCCGCGAACGACAACATACCGCGGCAGCTTTTGTACAGGCTGCCGCCGGTCGTGTACCGGTCGTGGTCCATGTCGGACATAACAGCCTACAGGAAGCTCAAATCCTCGCCAGGCACGCACAACAGATCGGAGCCAATGCTATTTCAGCCGTGCCCCCTTACTATTTCAAGCCTGACTCTACAAGATCGCTGGTAGACTGCCTGGCGATGATTACCGCAGGCGCACCTGATCTCCCATTCTATTATTATCATATCCCCGTAAAGACCGGGGTAGAATTGGATCTGAATGATTTCCTGCATTTGGCAACCCAGCGATTGCACTCGCTCGTTGGTGTCAAGTTTTCTGACACACGCCTGCACGCGGTCTCAGCGTGCCCTTACGCCGAGAGGTACGACTTTGTATGCGGCGTTGATGAGATGCTCCTCGACGCATGGATGACAGGTATGCGCGGAGCAGTGGGCACGACATACAATTTTGCTGCACCACTCTATAACCGTCTTATCGCCTGCTGCAAACAGGGACAGATAGAAGAGGCCCGACGCAATCAGGCGAGAGCCTCTACGATGATAAAAGTGATTCTGAAAACCTGCGGACGCCCCGGCTTCAAGGCCGTTATGGGGTTGATTGGTCAGGATTGTGGCCCTCACAGATTGCCCCACTCCACCGCTACACCAGCGGAAATTTCAGAAATGCATCAAGCGCTGGAAGCAATCGGATTTTTTGAATGGGGTCGAAAACATACCGACTGAAAATTGTCCGCACTCTCATACCAAATCTCCTATCACCCATGCGACGTTTGATATTAATCAACCAACTAGCGTGTGTGCTCGCAGGCGCGACGCTACTGACATCTGCGGCTCTGGCGCAGGAAACCATTACCATCACCCAGAACGGTGTCGTGGAAATGGGCAGTCCGGGCGCATGGGTTGAGCAGAACGGGTACATTGCAATCACATCAGGCACTTCAGGTGAAGCAGGACTGTTCGCTGACCGTGACCTTGCGACGGGGGATTTCCAGATAACAGCGCAACTCAGTCTTTCTGAGCTGAACGCTACGGGTGCAGCCTTCCAGTTAGGAAACAGCTATCTCGGTTTCGATGGACCAAATCAACAGTTATACCTGTCTGGCGCCTTAGCAGGTCAGCATTATGTAGTTCTCGGCGCCGCCCGGCGCCACCTTGAACCCGAGGAATGGTTCACTTTTGAAGCTACCCGAACAGATGGCACCATCCAGTTTCTGATTGATGATCATTTGGTTCATTCCGTGAGCAGCTTTGCAGGCATCGGCCATTTTGGTTTCACATTCTCACCTCTTGGCCGTGTATCACCGGTGACAAATGGTATACTCCGCATCCAGAAATTTGCCAGCACAGGCACCTTCAGCCCAAGCGGTACGATCAAGCCCGGCGGATTCAGCATCCCGCTCATTGACCTTTCTGAAGAAACCCACCGGCAAGTGTTAGTGGACCGTGAGCCAAACCAGTATCTTGGACATCCAACCACGGTGCTGCTGGATGACCAGCACACAATCATCACCGTCTATCCAAAGGGACACGGGCGCGGTGCAGTTGTGATGAAGAAAAGTCACGACGGCGGACTCACCTGGAGTGATCGCCTCCCTGTGCCGGAAAACTGGTCAACCTCACAGGAGGTCCCAACGCTCTATCCGGTAGTTGATCGTAATGGTACAAAGCGCCTGATCATGTTTTCCGGGTTGTACCCTATCCGCATGGCTGTTTCTGAAGACGAGGGGGACACTTGGAGTCCACTAGAGCCCATTGGGGATTTTGGTGGAATCGTCGTGATGGGGGACCTAGTCCGATTACGCGATGGCCGCCACATGGCGTTCTTTCACGACGACGGTAGGTTTATTAATGGACGCGAGGAAGAGCGTGGACAATTTTACGTGTACAAAACAGTGTCGTCTGACGGCGGACTAACCTGGAGTCAGCCGGAAGTCGTCGTAACCCATCCCATGGCTGATCTGTGCGAGCCAGGTGTCATTCGGTCTCCTGACGGCCAACAGCTCGCCATGCTACTGAGAGAAAATAGCCGGCGGTTCAACAGCTTCGTGACCTTCTCAGATGATGAAGGTGTAACATGGAGCACACCAAAAGAAGTCACAGGCTCTCTCACCGGTGACAGACATCAGGCCATCTATGGCCCGGATGGTCGACTGTTTATTTCATTTCGTGACCGTACGCATGTTTCACCCACATGGGGCGACTGGGTCGGGTGGGTTGGTACTTATGAGGATATCGCACACGGTCAAGAAGGGCAATATCGCGTACGACTCATGGACAACCTGGAAGGGGCAGACACTGCCTATCCGGGAGTTGAGATACTCCCCGACGGGACCGTGGTCACAACTACGTATGGTCACTGGACACAAAACGAGTCCCCTTACATCATGAGCGTCCGCTTTACGTTCGAAGAACTTGACAGCAAGGCCGCCGAGAACTAAATACGCCGGTTCCTGCAGCAACGTAGAAAGTCCAGCAAGCAATGGAACTCAATCACGATAATAGCCGATAGGAGCCTCGGAATCAGGCTCATTTTACAGCTCTCCGAGTTATAATCGGCATAGAAATCATCCACTGCCTAATTTTACCCCAATCAACCCAAACTCATGCCTACATCCTTTAATCCGCGTGTTGCTTCCATGCAGCCCTCCGCAACACTGGCCATGGCTGGACGTGCGAAAAAACTCAAGCGAGCCGGTGCAGATGTAATTGCGCTGAGCGCGGGAGAACCCGACTTCAATACGCCAGAACCCATTGCTGAAGCCGGCATCCAGGCAATTCGGGAGGGCTTCACACGATACACCCAAAATCCGGGCATGCCGGAACTCCGAGAAGCAATTTGCGAAAAGTTCGCGCGCGAAAACAACCTGGAGTATGCCCCGGCTCAGATCCTTTGCTCCAACGGAGCGAAGCAGTCGGTGGCCATGGCTGTGTCCGTGCTCGCTGCCGAAGGCGACGAAGTACTGATTCCCGCCCCCTACTGGGTCAGCTATCCAGAAATGACTCGCTTCGCCGGCGCTAAGCCTGTCATCGTTCACACTACCGCAGAGACACAGTACCGTCTCACGCCCCAGCAATTAGCAGATGCTCTCACTGAGCGCACGCGTGTGCTCATTCTCTGCTCTCCCTCTAATCCAACTGGCTCCGTGTACACACATGAGGAGTTGGCAGCCCTTGCTGAGGTATTGCACGGTCATGAGCAAGTCGTGGTGGTTTCGGATGAGATCTATGAGCACGTTATCTACGATGCCATACATGTGCCCATTGCGTCGCTCCCCGGGATGCAGGAACGCACCATAACGGTGAACGGATTTTCTAAATGCTTTGCCATGACGGGTTGGCGGCTTGGCTATATGGCCGGTCCTGAGGATATCGTGAAGCAGGCAGCCAAGATGCAGGGGCAGTTCACTTCCGCCCCCAGCAGCATTTCCCAGCGAGCCGGAATAGCAGCACTCAATATGGACATGAAACCCATCCGCGCAATGGTCCAAGCATTTCGCGAGCGCCGCGACTACTTACTTGAAAGGATGAGTGCTGTGCAGGGAATCCATGCGCCTAAACCCGAGGGCGCCTTCTATCTCTTTCCGCAGTGCAGCGATTACTACGGTACTGTTGCACCCTCTGGACGGACCATAAATTCAAGTGATGATCTTTGCTTTTACCTCCTTGAGGAGCACCTGGTGGCCTTGGTCCCTGGCGCTGCCTTTGGGGATCCCAATGGGATCAGAATTTCTTACGCAGCATCCATGGACGACCTACAAAAAGCATTCGATCGTATAATATTCGGACTGTTACAACTCACACGCTAGTGAACACTTTGGCTAGGATCTGCATAGAACGCGCTTAACTTTATATGCCTAGTCCCATTGTCGGCATCCAGACTATTGACCCGTAATCGCTACCTGCTCCATGCGGGACTTTTTGTCGTAACACTGCTCTCTACCGCGCTCACCGGTGCAATACTGTTTATTGGGCGGAGCGAAGCTTGGGCGGCAGGGGGAGCAATATTTGATCTCGGCGGACTCCCTGTCACAACAACTTTTCTCGCCGATGCATTCGTGTTCGGTGGAGCACTCATTGCCTTTTTGACGGTTCATGAATTTGGGCATTATATCGCTGCCCGCGTGCACAAGGTCAAAACTTCTCTACCCTACTTCATTCCGGCACCCCTGATCGGGATTGGGACCCTTGGAGCGGTCATAAGCATTCGGCAACCAATCTCAAACAGGATCAAACTTTTTGATATCGGGGCCAGTGGACCTTTGGCTGGATTCGTAATGGTCCTTATCCTGCTATCTTGGGCAATGGTAACGCTGCCATCCGCGGAATATATGTTCGGAGTTGGGGGCCATGACTCACTGCTCGAGTTCATCCAGACTACCGGCAGATTCCCGGATACACCAATTTCTGACGCCCCGCCTGGGAGTCGTCTGACACTGGGGGCGACCCCACTTTATTGGGCGCTTTCGCAGGCATTCCCGAATGTGCCGCCCCTTTACGAAATGTACCACTACCCGCTCCTCTTCGCGGCCTGGCTGGGGCTCTTTTTCACGGCACTCAACCTGATGCCGGTTGGCCAACTGGATGGCGGCCACATTGTCTATGCTCTTTTCGGCCCCCGCTGGCATGCCCGGATATCCCGTGCATTCGTTTTTCTGATGCTCTCCTCTATGACTGTAGGCGGTGCATTGACATTGCCCTCAATGTTAGTGGGGATCGCCGGCAATGACTTTTGGGCAAGGATAGTAACCTGGTTCGTACTTGGTGCACTTCTCGCTTTGTGTACGCGTCGTGCATTTGGTGAACAGTGGTGGCAGATAACGATCATTATTCTAGTTTTGGCCTCGTTCGCGGCTGCTGTTCCACCTGCCCTAGACTGGTTCGGTTACTTTGGCTGGTTCCCTTGGTGCCTGCTTCTTGTGTTTGTGATCAAGGTGGACCATCCACCTGTTCCAGTATCGCTGCCACTGACCCCCAAACGTCGATTGATTGGCTATTTAACGCTGGCTATATTCGTGCTCAGCTTCAGTATAAAACCGCTATACAGTGTATAGTGATCACTTTGAAGCACACAAATTACCTCATATTTCTGTTCTTGATCGTCGCCGTGGGCGCGTGCGATTCTGTGCCGGGTCCATCCCCCGTCGATCAACGACCTCCACAAATAGAGGATTTCTCTCTTGCACCCCAACGCATCGTGTATGCGCTCTTGGACGAGGAAGCCATTGACGGTGACAGTGTAACTGTTGATCTCGATCTCGCTGTCACGGTTCGAGCCTCTGATACACCAGTTGCACGGGTTACCTATGCTATCCTACCTCCTGACACCACAGAGGACCCCATTCACACAGGCGTACTGCCCCGTTCCGCAACAAACACCTACTCCGGTACAGTTAACGTAACACTGAGCGCACTGGAGGTTCAATCTTATCCTGTCGTCGTTTATGTAACAGATACAGACAACCAGTTAGGTGGCGAGGCCAGAAGCTCCGTGGTATACGTACGCTCCTTTGAACCGGGATCCCCTCCCATAATCGAAAACCTACTGATTCCTACAACAATTCAGCGTCCAGATGACGGTGAACCCGCCCGAAGCTTATTGTTTGCTGCCGAGGTTTCCGATGTAGACGGATTGAATGATATAGAGCAAGTAGAATTTTGGAACGAAACATCTCCAGGGGCCCGTTTATTGCTTTGTGACGACGGAGGACGACGTACCTGCGGATCAAGTGCAGAGAGCGGAGACGTGACTGCTGG
The DNA here is from genome assembly GCA_002238805.1 of Rhodothermaceae bacterium bin80. Classification (GTDB taxonomy): domain Bacteria; phylum Bacteroidota; class Rhodothermia; order Rhodothermales; family Bin80; genus Bin80. Next base: position 9,062 of record MPNB01000058.1, read on the forward strand.
CGATGGATTATTCACACGCCGCGTCTACATTACCAGCGACAGGACCCTGGGGGCGAATACGTTCGTCTTTGAAGCAACCGACCGCGCCGGACTTCGCAGTCAGCAGGTGCGCCATACTGTGGAGATTATCGAATGATTCGTCACGGAATATTGGGACTCTTAATTGCCTCAGCGCTTCCTCTGCAGGCGCAGGATCTCGTATTTTCACCCGGGATCCTAGCGAATGAGATCACTAACATCAGTGCTGCAGGCGAATCCGTCTGGGTTGGTCCTTATATGAATGTTTCCCATGACGGAGGAGAAACCTGGCTGGCTGCTAACGTTGACTCCCTCAGAGGATTTGCAAACTCTATCTACTCTATAGAGGTGAAAGGCCAAGAAATCTGGGGAGGACTCGGGGATAGCTACGTTAGGTCAGGGAGTGAGGGACAGACGCAGACCATTCACGAGATTCGTGGACTCCTGCATTCATCAGATGGTGGAAATACCTGGGATTATTTCTCGTATCTACCACCAATTGACACCGATCCCGTAACCACGGGAATTCTCGATACGCCGGACGATACATTGATCACTTATGGATCGGTTACACTTTCCACATTACCGATAACTGTTTCTGCACGGACTCCCCCGTGGGATATAAGCTTTGACCCCGTAAACGAAACGTTGTGGATCGCCGGAGAACTGGCGGGGATCCGTCGCAGCCCAGACTTCGGGCGTACTTGGGAACGCGTCGTTCTACCGCCAGATACCACAAAGTACCTGGCACCTGAACTGGGGTATGACTTTCCATTCGCTGCACAACCCGTCGGCATTGCACCAGAGCAGTTTCGCGGTTTCAATTTTATGGCTTTTGCCGTGCTGGTAGACAATACCGGCACCGTCTGGGCCGGTACAGCAGGCGGCCTTAATCGCTCTGTGGACGGTGGTATCCGGTGGCACCACTACACAATAGACGACGGATTACTTGGCAACTGGATTATCTCCATTGAGGAGCAGCCGCGTGGAACGCAGCCTCCGGCCATCTGGGCCACCAACTGGCTCGGCATAGGAGGAAATCAACGTCTTGGCGTGTCCGTCACTCGTGATGGCGGCTTATCCTTCGAAACCGCCCTGCAGGGCGAGCGGTGCTATGATTTTGGGTTTGACGGCCCGCGCGTCTATGTCGCCTGCGACCGTGGGCTCTATCGATCAACCGACGATGGTTACACATTTCTGTTGGAAAATGACTTCGTTGACCGCCGCGACCCTTCGCGCAGCATACGACCCGGTGCAGCCGTATATGCAGTGGAAGTAGTCGGTAATACCGTATGGGTGGGATCTGAAGACGGGCTTTTCAAGAGTCTGGATCATGGCAACTCCTGGCAGATCTATCGAACAGCAGTACCGCTGGATCCATCTGACCTGCCCCCGATCGTTCCAAGGGAAAGGGTTCCTCGCGTATCAGCCTATGCGTACCCGAACCCGTTTTCTCCATCATCGGACCGGTTGACCCGTCTACGCTTCGACTTGTCGAATCCTGAAGCGGTAACCATTCGAATCTTCGACTTCGGAATGAATCTTGTCCGGGAGATTTTTTTCTCAGAGGGCTCTGCCGGTGCAAACGAGGTGGCCTGGGACGGCACCGACAAAGGAGGTGTACGACTGGCTAACGGTACTTACTTCTATGCCATCCTATCGCAGGAAGATACCTTCTGGGGCAAAATCCTGATCATAGACTAGCCTAATGGGACGCCTTCTCACATTGTGCCTGCTGTGGCTCCTGCCCACCACGGCCATAGCTCAGACTGCAGGCGTTCCCGGACGTATAGGATTCGGAGCCCGGGGCATCGCAATCGGCAATGCCTTGGCGGGCGATGCATCAGGGTTCGCAAGTCCCTTCTATAATCCGGCGCTTGCCCCGTACCTGACAGACCAAAGCCTCGGGGTTAGTGCAGCACTGCTGACACAGGATCGCCAACTGCAATTTGTAGAACTCCGTACACCTCTTAAACCATTGGCCGGCATTGCCGCCGGACTGATTCACGCGGGTGTTAGCAATATTGATCAACGGGACTTGAGTGGGTATCATACAGGTATGCTCTCCACTAATGAGTACACTTTCTTTGCCGCTTTCGGGCTACGGGTGGGACAAAAAGCCTCCATTGGAATAGGTCTGCAGATTTTCAGGAACGATCTGCATAGAGAACTCTCTCCTGTGCAAACTTTTGGTCTGGACCTTGGGATAGGTATTCACGTTATTCCGTCTGTACATTTAGGCCTCGTGGTGGACGACCTGCTGGCCAAATATACCTGGGATACGGCGGGGGCCGGTGGCAGGGGCATAACAGATAAGTTTCCCACACGCCTGCGTCTGGGGGGATCCTGGATGTTGTTAGAGAATCGTTTGCAACTACTATTTGAATACGAGTCTCGATTCTCTGTGCGAGATGTATTTGAGCCAGAAATTATTTTCTCGAGCAATAAACCGCAGCAGGTGTTCAACCGACGTGAGCTTACCCTTCACGAAAGCCACTATCGAGTTGGCGCGGAATTTGCGCTTGTGCCTGCCTTGGTTATTCGCGCGGGGATGTCTCGTCTGGAAGAGATATCTGATGGGGGACCACGTCCCAGTGCTGGATTAATGCTCGAACAGCATCTGGGGCTCCTGGTCACACAGGTTGCGTATACTTTCGTATTGGAACCCTACGCCTTGGGCACCATGCATCTCGTTACTTTGAGATTCTTCCTGTAAGCATGCGTGTACTCGCTACACTTGCATTGGTACTATTGGCCAGCCCTGTCATGGGACAGGATACCGGCTTAAGTTTTTTGCGGATTGGGGTCAATGCACGTGCCAGTTCCATGGGGGATGCCCAGGTAGCCAGCGTACGCAACGCTTTTGCAACGTACTGGAACCCGGCTGGACTGGTCGGCGAACGCCGTTCGATTGCTGGGTCCCACCGCATATGGGTCGGAGATGTTCGGGCCTATGATATGGCAGCCCAACTACCGACTGGAAGCAATAGTGCCTGGGGACTGGCTCTGACTGCCACAGACAGCGGAGATATGGAAGCACGCACACAACCTGGCACGCCCGAGGGCACTTTCAGTGCTCAGTTTATCAGCGCAGGGGTAAGCTACGCACGCTCTATTCGTGGTCTGCGTATAGGAGCCACGGCCAAGTACCTGCGTGAACGCATTTTCGATACCAACGCATCTGGATATGCCCTTGATGCCGGTGTTCAGGCAGATTTGTTTAGCGGGGGGCTGAATGTCGGCGCATCTGTCCGCAATATCGGCCGCATGAATGCGCTTGAGGTTGAGCGCACTCCACTGCCACGTCTACTGCAAGGGGGAATAGTTCTGTCACCACTACAGATCATAGCAATTACCGATGACGCCCAACTCCTGGATCTAGAGTTAGCACTTGAAACCTCCCATTTGCTTGAAGATGACCTGACAAGATTACATTTGGGTATCTCTGTAACAATCATGGAACTGGTCGACCTGCGTGGCGGCTACATATCCAGTGATGAGTTGCGCGACTATACATTTGGTTTAGGACTCTCTTTCGACAGGATTTATGCAGACTATGCGTACATCCCGTTTGAGGGCGGTTTTGATGGTCCAGGACATATACTCAGTCTGCTCTATCGTTGGTAAATTGACATGGTATATGTGAACCCCGCTTCGGAAAATCCCGTAATAAATAGTACATTACTATCACAAAGCATATAATCTCATGGGTATCCTCAGTTGGGCTATTTTCGGACTCATTGCCGGGGCACTGGCCAAATGGATTTATCCAGGCCGACAGGGTCGTAATTTGCTTTCCACAATGTTTGTGGGGATTGCGGGCGGACTCCTCGGTGGTTGGGCTGGCAGCGCGTTTTTCGGTGTAGGTGTGAGTGGCTTTGACTGGCGCAGTCTACTTGTCGCCGTGCTTGGCTCAATGTTTGTAATCTGGCTCACTGAGCGCATCCGTAAATGAACCACCTAGCAACTTAGAGAGACGTGGCTGATCCGAGTACAAACTTGTCCAGGATTAAGCCCCAGGGAATCGTTTCTGGGTTACTGGGTCTGATTGCGGCATTCGTCGCGGGAGTGACGCTACTTGAACTTCGGAGTGTTCTTGTGCCTTTCTCTGTGGCATTGTTGCTGTCGTTCATATTCCAACCTATCGTAATCTATCTCAAAGCCCGCCGCATCCCGACTGTGGTTGCCTTAATTGTGGTTTTTATTACGTTAGCGGCAGCAGCAACCATCATTGGGTACATCGTATACTCAAGTGCAGAGTCACTCATAGGTGCCACGGAGCGCTACCTGCCGCGCATCGATACTGTCGTAGCAGACATTGAGAGACTCCTGCAACAGACTGCAGCCGCATTCGGGTTGGCAGAGGGGCGCATGGATTTGAACCAAGTTATCGATCCGTCAACCATTACTAACTTGTTACAGAACGGCATTGGTGAAGCCCTCACGTTTGCCGGTAACTCCTTTCTGGTTCTCCTCTTCATGCTGTTCATCCTGGCTGGTAGTGGAGAACTGGCCGTAAAAGTGCAGCGCGCATACCCAGCACATATTGCAAAACGAATTACTGCTGTAACTGACAATATCAGTCAGCAAGTTCGTCAGTACCTAGTGGCCAAGACACTTGTCAGCGTAGGGACCGGGGTCTTGATTTTCCTGACGCTCTGGATTCTTGGAGTGGACTATCCAGTTTTTTGGGGATTTCTGGCCTTTCTACTGAACTATATCCCGAATATCGGCTCGTTCGTTGCCGTGATTCTTCCATTCGGATTTGCACTCCTCCAGTTCGATACACTAACCATCCCCATTATAGCGGCCTTGCTGATGTGGCTTATCCAGATGGTTATGGGTAATGTTGTAGATCCTCGGCTTATGGCCTTCAGACTGAACCTGAGTCCGTTACTGGTCATCGTATCCCTCATATTCTGGGGATGGCTCTGGGGTGTCGCAGGTATGATTCTGGCTGTGCCCCTAACAGCAACTCTCAAGATTTTCTTTGAAAATATCGAGAGTTTACGCCCAATTGCGGTGCTCATGGGCTCTGTGAGCGGAACCGCGGATAAGTCCACTCTGGAAAATCCTAACCAGCCTTGAACTTTAGTTGGTCCTGGGCAAGCTTCACTTGTCGCTCCACATCTTTTCTGACTTCAATAACAGCTTACGCGCAGAGGCACTGGAGCAGGATCTTTGGGGGAAGAGAACAACACTACGACATCCCCTTCTGTGAGAAATTTTTGTTGTTAGACAACAGCTATGTGCACCCGACACACATAGCCCCGAAGTCCGCATAAGAATAGGAAGATTGAACATGATCAACTAGGAACAACGATGAGCCTTCTTCATATTTTCAGTCATCAAGGTAGCTGAGGATTGTGGCTGTTATGGATTGATTGCTCTGCCCCCCCCAATTACAGGCAATTCTCATAGGAACATTACCTCTTCAGCATTCTGTATTGCTTTGGGGTATTGCCCCCAAAGGATTCTCTAATTCCATTTCTTGAATGAACGGCTTATTCCGTTCGCCGCCCTTTTTCACATCTCTGATCTTGCTCATCGGAGCAGATCGTTTGTTTGCTCAGGAGACCGTTGTGAGTGGCTATGTCACCGATGCAAGTAACGGGGAAGCACTGGTCGGGACAAATCTTTATGATATCTATCTCCAGAAAGGCACGACCACGAATCAGTACGGATTTTTTAGCCTTGCCGTACCCGGTGACTCTGCGGTGATTCGCTTCAGTTATCAAGGCTATGAGTCGTTGATATTGTCTTTTAGTTCCCCCTTAGAGGAACTCCAACGGATTGAAATGCAGCCAACGGTCGTGGAGTACGATTCTTTACTGGTCATTGAGGCGGATGAATATGACGGTCTTCACCAACAGGTTCAGATGAGCAGCGTGAGGGTGTCAATGGCGGAGGTTGAAGCGCTGCCAGCTCTGCTTGGAGAGATAGATCTGCTGAAAGTATTCCAGTTGATGCCTGGCGTCCAGTCTGGCGCAGAAGGTTCTACTGGATTGTATGTACGAGGTGGAACTCCGGGACAGACCCTAGTATTGCTTGATGGTGCTACGGTGTATAACGCGGGGCACCTGTTTGGCTTCATGTCTACTTTCAATACAGATGCAATCAACAGTGCCGAGTTGGTCAAAGGAGGTTTTCCTGCACGCTACGGAGGGCGTCTAGCCGGAGTGCTGGATATTACGATGCGCGAGGGAAACAGGAAAGAGTTTGAGGGGCGGGGCACTGTAGGGATCTTGGCATCACGGATAACTGCAGAGGGGCCTCTTGTAAAGGATAATAGTTCCTTCATCGTTTCCGTGCGCCGGACTTATTTGGATGCAATCACTTGGGCAATCCAAAAGATTCGCGGGTCAGAGGTGATACAAGGATATCATTTCTACGATGTGAATGCGAAGTGGAATCTGGATATCTCCAAGCGGAACCGGATTTATATGAGTTTTTATGCGGGTAAGGACAAAGGATACGAGAATTCTGAAGAGTCCTTCAATGGTGGGCTTGATCGAAATAAATTTGAACTCGGGTGGAGTAATGCTACACTGACTTTTCGCTGGAATAGGGTAATGAGCTCTCGTATGTTTGCCAATTCTACGGTTCTATTTAGCCGTTTTCGCTCCAGTGTTATTGAGGAGAGTAATTACAGCACGGGAAGTGTTACTTCCAAATTAGAAGATCGTTATGCAAATGGCCTGATGGACCTGAGCGCAAAGACAGATGTGGAATACTTTCCCCATCGGGATCACCAAATACGTTTCGGTGCGATGATGACACGTCATCTATTTACACCAAGTGTACAGCGGCATCAAGAGCAGGATACCAAATTGGGAATAGATACTACAGTGATGCTTCCTCTTGAGATATCAACATCCGAGTGGTCTACATATGCAGAAGATGAGATCACCCTGAGTCGTCAACTCAAGAGCAATGTGGGCCTGCATGTATCCGGCTATCATGTAGACGGTACGACCTACTCTTCTGTGCAGCCCCGAATATCTATCTCATTTTTACTACCTCGGGAATGGGCACTCAAGTTTTCATTTGCACAAATGAAACAGTACATTCAGTTGTTGTCAAATAGTGGTACAGGGCTTCCTCTTGATCTGTGGTTACCGAGTACGTCTCGAATTCCCCCTCAGAAAGCTTGGCAGGTAGCTACAGGAGTGGCGCGCACCCTTGATGCAAAAGCTCTGGATATTAGCTTCGAAGCGTACTACAAAGAGGTGAGTGGGGACGTTTCTTACAAAGAAGGCAGCAACTTCGTCGGATCAAGCCGAGATTGGGAGGATGCCGTGACCATTGGTAGGGGTTGGAATTACGGAGCCGAGATGTATGTTCGTAAAAAACGAGGGCGTACGACCGGATGGATCAGTTACACGCTCTCATGGTCAAAAAGACGTTTTCCCGATTTGAACAAAGGGGAAGTTTTTCCTCACCGATACGACCGCAGGCATAATGCGTCCATTGCACTAGTTCGTGAGTTGGGACATCGAAAGTTATCTGTGGTCTGGGTATACAGTACAGGTCACGCCTTAACCCTTGCTCACTCACGATATAGACAGGCGGGAAACCTGATTGATGTATATGGCTCCCGGAACAGCTACAGAACGCCGCCCTATCATAGATTGGATCTTTCGGTGATTATTCCTAATCGTTCAGGTAAACAATCTGAATTTATCGTCAGCTTATACAATGTGTATAGTCGGCGTAATACATTCTATCTATATACGAAGGATTACCGATCACTTGATTCAAACCTTGGTTACTACAGAGAGAATCGTGATGTAAAAAGTTTTACGCTCTTACCTATTATCCCCTCTATCAGCTACCGATTCTATTTCTAATTGATGCTCCGCCTGTTTCTTCTGTTTTCCTTGATCACTTTACTGGGGTGTGAGAGTATTCTGGAAATTGAATTGGAGCGCGTGAATCCAGAGATCGTCGTAACTAGTGTCTTTGCTGAGAATACACCCTGGCAGGTACTGGTTCAGCGTACGGTTGGAGTACAAGAAGAGTCAATTATCCCGTCTATAATTGATCATGCTATCGTGACGATTGAAGGGAGTAATGGATCTTTTTTAGAGCTGGCTCACAAAGGAGGGGGATTTTATTATGCAGATGCTTCGTTACCTCAGTCAGGGGTTACATATACTTTGAAGGTAGAGGCTGATGGATACAATAGTGTTCAAGCTACTGATCAAATTCCCACACTAGTAAGAGTAAAGAATGTGCAATATAGCGGAGATGGACAGCGTATCGAAATAATCCCATGCTTGATAACGAGGGAAACGTCGATAATTATTATGAAATATCCGTTTTTTTATTTCCCCAAATAGTCCAACAGAGATTCAGTGTGCTTAATGCAGAACTGGCTGAGCAAATGAGGCGATTTGCAATCCAGGATCCGTTCTCGCCTTATGTTGATCGACCAGATGTTACAGCTGCTCTGATAAATGATAGCCCGTTTGATGGAAAGCAGTTCAATCTTTCGCTCTCAATGGTATTTGGGAGTCAAAATCTAAGTACATATGTCCGTTCCACCAGCAAAGCCTATTACAATTACTACCTTTCCAAAACTGTACAAGAAAATACTGCGGGTTTACCGTTTGCTGAACCTGCGCCTTTAAAATCAAATGTGCTTGGCGGTCAAGGTATATTTGCTGGATATAGCCTCCATGTTGATGGAACTCTCACTCCAAAAGACATTGAAGATCAGGTTGTGGGTACATATTATCTGAGTGAAACCCAAATATATCCTAGTGACCCCGATGCAGTATCAGCCAAAATTAAGTTCACGCTCCATCCCAACCATTCAGTCACAGGATTTATGCAATACCCTTCGGATAACGACTCAATGGTTGTCATTTCTTTGGACGGGGGATACACAATCACCAATAATGAATCATATTACCATCTCGTTCAGCTTCATCACAATGCGAAAACCTTCTTCAGAAATGTAGGACTTAAAATTCACACTGGGGCAAAAAATCAGAACATCTATCTGAGCACAGATCAAACGGTTGTAGATGGGGACGGGAATTATACGATTATTTCCCGAACCTTTTTAAAGCAAAATGACGACGGGTTTCGTTAGATGATTATTCCTATCAATCCGGTCACTTTAGAACCTCTTGCAAAACCCCAAATTCGATGATTTTTTGAACTTCCCAAGCCTCTATTTTCTGACTAGTACAGCGGGAGCATAGGTCAGGTTGCAGGCCTTGATCTTTGCAGGATTTCTCCTTTCCTCCGTGCTTGATAGACGTTTTCCCGTTTCAGAATGATTATTCCTATCAATTCGATCACTGTTCTTATTAGTAAGAATAATCATGCCGAGGAGGTGGTCGCCAATAAGGACTATCATTTGAATGTGGTGATGGTTTCGCTAGAAGGGCGGGAGGTCCGCAGTTACATCAGTGAGCCGAAACGTAGGCATCGGAATTGGGAGAAAAAAATAAAGAGTCGCAAACAACCAACTTATGCAACCGTCGTCGGATTCGTGGCAAGCTTGGGAATATGCAGTGGAAATCCCACGACAAATCCATATCAGCTGTTTCAAGCCGTTGGTATTCAGTGACTTGAGTGACTGTGTGGATTGACTAATAAATAGTTCAAGTTTGGTCCGGTGTTGATGACTTAAACGGCACGAACTACGGTATTTATTCATCATAATCGTGCAGTATATAATTCACATAAGTTTTCTGTGCAGCTTTTTTCAATCTGAACTGTCCACTGTATGGTCTAAGTCAGACTCGACAATCTCACAGGCTACTGAACCCCAAAATGGTTTATAGATGGACCCCGACCGGGTTCTAGTTCTCCCAAAACCCTAACCGAGACCGACAAATTTTCTGCGGCACGCTGATACCGAAAGCAAGCCTGTACCTGATTGATGCAATTAGGTGCATCATCAGCGTGGAAAGTGGGTGATTGACCAGTTGGCTCGCATAAAAAATCTCTCTTAAGCCAGATACCCGTGCCTTGCTACAGGCTGGCAAAGGGAAGCGAAGTCACATTAGGGCCGAGCGGTAGTTGCGTATCGCCTGGATGTACTACATACCCCTGCGCCACCGTATCTCCCGCATCTCTTTGAAAATTCCTGATAGAACGAGCCATGGAGGGACGTGGGGTTGCCGAGAGTTTGACTTCAAGGGGAATAAGCCTGCCGGAAACTTCCACCACGAGATCAACTTCGCTCCCCGACAGAGTCCGCCAGAAATAGATCCTTGGGGTAATCCCGCGGTGTGTGAGTGTCTTGAAGATTTCCGAGAGGACAGCCGTTTCCAGGATGGCACCGCCCATTGGCCCCGAAGCCGCATGTTCCGGGTCCCTCAGACCCACCAAATGACAAAGTGTGCCGACATCAGTAAAGTATACTTTCGGTGTTTTAACCAAGCGTTTTCCGACATTGGAAAAGTAAGGCCGCAGCACGATCACCTGATATGTGGCTTCCAGTATAGAGAGCCAAGCTCTGACAGTATTGACAGCTACTCCAAGATCACGGGCAATATCCGTCACGTTTATGAGCTGTGCACTTCGCGCTGCCAACATGCGGAGAAAGCTTTGATACTGCGTCAGGTTACCTATTTGACGCAGGGTGCGAATATCCCGCTCGAGATAGGTCTGGATGTAGCTGCTGTGCCACAGTGATGCATCTCGCTCTGGATCTGCCACAAGCTCTGGATATCCCCCACGAAGAAAGCTTTCCCATAATCCACCAAACATGTGCGATGACAACTCTGTTGGAGGTATTTGGCCCTGCTCCCAAGCAAGCGCACGGAATGGTTGTCTCTCCGCCTCACGTCTCGATAAAGGCAGTAAACGAAGTATGGCCGCACGGCCTGCCAACGACTCGGTTACACGCTCTGTCACTAACAGGTTCTGTGAACCCGTTAAAAGGTATTGTCCGGTTCGCGAACGGTCAGAGTCAATCTTTTCCTTGATGTAGGAAAATAGATCAGGCGCATACTGCACTTCATCAATGATGACCGGTGGTGAATACTGCTCCAAAAATCCGCGTGGATCTTCTGCGGCCGCGATATGAACATCGGGAGTCTCCAGGGAGACATAGCGATAGTGCTGCCCAAAAAGCTCGTGCAACAGCGTCGTTTTCCCGGATTGACGTGGCCCGGTCAGTACGACTGCCGGAAATTCAGAGGCCGCCCTTTTGAGAACCGGCTCCAATGAACGATGGATATACACATCTGGCATAACCGGAAATTATGCATTCAAAATGAATGATTCAAGGTTATTATACAATATCTGTACTTCTGTAGGCGTGGGTGGAGATTTATGAGCGGAATCACACAGTTTTTAAGCATCCAGACAAAACTCCTTCCCCGTCAGCCCCGGTACATCAGACTGTGGACCCTAACCAGACTCTATCTTCAACTGCTCCCTGGCAAGCCCTATTTGACGCTCAACTTCTTTTGCCGCTGTTCCGCCAAGGCTGTTACGCGCATTAACAACCGCATCCAGACGCAGACACTCCAGCACATCTGAGTCAATCAATGCACTCACCTCCTGCATTCTTTCAAGCGATAATGAGGCCAGAGTAAGCCCTTCCTTCAAGCAAATCGCTACAAGCCGCCCCACCACGTCGTGAGCTTCGCGGAACGGAAGACCTTTTCGTGCCAGATAATCTGCCAGATCTGTAGCATTACTGAATGCTGCACCGGCTGCCATTCTCATACGATCTGCATGCACCTCAATGCCAGTAAGCATACTGGCGTATATCCTCAGAGACATCTGGACGGTGTCCGCTGCATCAAAAACACCTTCCTTATCCTCCTGCATGTCCTTGTTATATGTTAATGGTAATCCCTTCATGGTCATAAGCAGTGCCATAAGACTACCACACACCCGACCAGTCTTCCCCCGGATAAGCTCGCACATATCTGGATTTTTCTTCTGTGGCATAATGCTGCTACCCGTAGTGTGACTATCCGGTAACGTAACGAAACCAAATTCCTGACTGGACCACAGAATGAGTTCTTCACTTAAACGTGACAGATGCATCATTGTGATGCTGCAGAACGATAGAAAATCCAATACAAAATCCCGATCACTTACTGCATCCATTGAATTCAGGGCCACTCCCTCAAATCCCAGCTGATCAGCCGTCGAGTGTCGATCAATATCAAACCCTGTACCTGCCAATGCTCCAGCACCAAGCGGTGAATAGTTCATCCGCGCCAAGGCCTGAGATAGACGATCAGAGTCCCTACTGAACATCGCATAATAGGCCATCAGGTGGTGTGAGAGCAGAACCGGCTGTGCTACTTGAAGATGTGTGTAGCCCGGCATGATCACTCCCATGTGGGTCTCGGCAAGATCTACCAATGTTGCCCGAACTGTGTGCAGCTCTATGCCAATCTGTTTGCCTGCTCTTCGCAACCAGAGACGTAAATCCGTAGCGACTTGGTCATTGCGACTCCGTGCCGTATGCAGCTTTCCACCCAGTGGACCAATACGCTTGGTAAGCTCGTGTTCAATATTCATATGCACATCCTCAAATGAAACATCCCACGGAAACTTTCCCGCGAGAATATCTTCCCTGATGGCTTCCAAACCCGCACGAATAGAGCCAAATTCTTCCTCGGTCAAGATTCCCTGGGCCATAAGCATTGACGCGTGCGCAATTGAACCGTCGATATCCTCCAATGCCATCCGCCTGTCCACATCCACCGATGCGCCAAATGTCTGCACCAGTGCATCGGTGTCTTCCGTGAAGCGACCACCCCACATGCGTTTCTGGCTACTTTTAATGCGATGGGTTGCCATAATTAAAAAGTTGCTCAATTGAGTGTAATTACCCAAAATAGGTTGTTATACCTTATCCTTAAACTTACTCAACCTGTTCGGGCCTTATGCGTCTATTCGTCTGTCTTTTGGCACTGCTTCCGCTGACTGCTGTTACCGTAAACGCACAATCCTCAATGCCCAATGCACCAGAATACCCTGTACCGGCCTCAGAAGCCGTGCATACAGAAGTGGCTCCTGTACTGGATGGCAAGGTGATCGGTGATCCTGCTTACACACAGGCCGTACCTATCAGCCAATTCTGGCAAACTACACCACAGGAAGGACAGCCGGCAAGTGAGCGTACAGAAGTACGTCTGGTTTACACTGATCGCGCACTCTATGTAGGTGTCATATGCTACGACCGTGAACCAAAAGCTATCGTTGTTTCAGATACCCGGCGTGATGCACCGCTTGATGAGACCGACAGCTTCCAAATGATCCTTGATACATACCTGGACGGGCAGAATGGCTTCGTCTTCGGTACAAATCCTGCTGGTATTGAGTACGATGCTCAGGTAACCAAAGAGGGTCAGGGCGCATTTGGTGCACGACAACAAACCGGCAGCGGCGGTGGCTTCAATATCAATTGGGACGGATCATGGGATGTCCAGACAAGCATCACGGACGAAGGCTGGAGTGCCGAGTTTGAGATTCCTTTTCGAACCGTTCGTTTTCCGGCTTCACGGGAGCAGACATGGGGCATAAACTTCCAGCGAAACATTCGTCGACGTAATGAGCGTGCATATTGGACCCGCATGCCCCGCCAACATCAACTCAGCAGAGTATCGCGGGCAGGCCGCGTCAGCGGACTGACCGTACCTCAGCCCCGCAACCTCCAAGTTGTGCCCTATACACTCGGACAGTTCACGCGAACATTCGAGCCTGGGGACCCTCAGATAGAAACCTCCGGTGATATTGGTCTGGACCTCAAGTACAGTGTCACACCAAGCCTCACACTGGATGCCAGTTACAATACTGACTTCGCACAAGTCGAGGTAGACGAACAACAGGTTAATCTGGATCGATTCAACCTTTTCTTCCCGGAGAAACGTCCATTCTTCCTCGAAAATGCAGGCCTTTTTTCTGTTGGTGTTTCCGAGTTCAGCGGGCAGGAAGTCGAGCTCTTTTTCAGCCGAAGAATAGGCATCGGGCCAAGTGGAGAGGTGATCCCAATCCTTGGAGGCACACGACTTTCAGGCCAAATGGCCGGTGTAAATGTAGGGCTTCTCACGATGCAAACCCGCGAAGTTCAAGGTGCTGCTGCCGGGACAAATTTTTCCGTTGCGCGCATCCGTAAAGACCTGGCAAATCGTTCTGCAGTCGGCATCATGGCAACAAGTCGTCTACACATGGATACAGGAGATTCCACTCCAATAGAAGAAGACAACCAGGCTGTGGCCGTGGACGGACGGTGGGGCATTGGTCAATACGCAACCATATCCGGCTTCGTCGCCCGAACATTTTCGCCGCATTTAGGCGGGGCAGAACATGCCTATAATATCAATGCCGACTATGTCTCGAACGTGTGGCGTATCAACGCAACACTTACTGAGGTCGCCGAAAATTTTAATCCTGGAATTGGCTTCCTGCGACGAAGTAACGAATACCGAAAAATTACTGGCCTCGTACTCTACGCCTGGCGACCGGAAAACTCGCTCGGCCTGTTGGAACTGCGCCCCCATGTGAGCTATCAGGGCTATTGGGATTTTGCAGGATTCCAGGAAGGTGGACGCTGGCATATCGACAATCACTTCGAATGGAAAAGCGGGTTTGAGGTTCATACCGGTATTAACCTCACACGCGAGGGCGTCCAGGAAGAATTCGAGATCTCCGGTAAAGCGCGTATACCCGGAGGCACCTACGACCACGCTGAGGCCCAACTTGTACTCATTACTAACCAAGGGCGCAAGATGAGCATTAGCACACGTGCAGTTCTGGGTGGCTTCTTCGGTGGTACGCGCCGGAATATATCAACTACACTGCGCATTCGGGCCAACGAAGCGCTGACCACAGAACTAGATTGGTCACATAATGATGTTCGCCTACCGGGTGGAGATTTTGTGATCAATCTGGTTCAGACACGGATCTCATATTCGTTTACCCCCCGTCTATATGTTCAGGGACTGTTCCAATACAGTAACAGTATAGGTGACCTGTGGTCTGCCAACCTGAGGGTCGGCTGGCTTCAGACTGCAAATACAGGCCTGTTTGTCGTGTTCAATGATGTGAGTGAATCCAGTCAGCCGTTCCATAACAGCTTGGGACGCACGATCACCGTTAAGTATAGCCGACTTCTCAACTTACTTCGCTAATAATGCTGAGATTTTTCTTTTGCCTGACCGTCCTAGGTGGTATACTGATGCCTGCACAGGCACAGGATCTGGCCGCGCTTCATGAGGCGCTGGACACGCACGCCGCTGCATTTGAACCCGACGTGATTGATTGGCGCCGGGATATTCATGCTAACCCTGAGTTGAGCAACCGCGAGTTTCGGACGGCTGCACTTGTCGCAGATCACTTACGCTCACTCGGCATGGAGGTCCGAACCGAGGTTGCACACACAGGGGTCGTCGGATTCTTAGAGGGTGGTAAGCCGGGGCCGATCGTTGCGCTTCGAGCAGATATGGATGCCCTCCCGGTCACCGAAATGGTGGATCTACCCTTTGCCTCCAAAGTCCGAACAACATACAACGGGATGGATGTTGGAGTGATGCATGCCTGTGGTCATGACAACCATGTAGCAATATTGATGGGAGTTGCAAGTGTCATGGCAGCCATGAAAGATGACTTGCCGGGCTCCATAAAATTCATCTTTCAACCTGCGGAGGAAGGTCCACCTGCAGGTGAGGAAGGGGGAGCAGATCTTATGCTTCGTGAAGGAGCCTTTGAGAACCCCAGGCCAGAAGTTGTTTTCGGATTGCACGTTTGGCCGGACAGGGTTGGCGAAATCAGTTATCTGCCCGGCCCGTTCATGGCCAGCGCAGATGCAATGCATATCAAGGTGACAGGACGGCAGACTCACGGAGCGGTCCCCTGGGGGGGCGTTGACCCGATTGTTGTTGCCAGTCAAATTGTCTTGGGGCTGCAGACAATTGCCAGCCGCCAACTGGATGTGACTGCCACACCTTCTATCATCACGATCGGCACTTTCCATGGTGGCGTACGCAGCAATATAATTCCAGACGAGGTTGAGCTTTCCGGCACCATACGCACATTCCTACCTGAGGTCCGTCAGGATATAGAACGCCGTATTCGGCATACGGTCGAACACATTGCAGCTAGTGCCGGTGCCACAGCAGAAGTGCAAATTAACTATGGGTACCCCGTCACTGTGAATGATCCAGAATTGACTATGCAGATGCTTCCTTCCCTGGAACGCGTGTCTGATTCTGTGAAACAAACAGCAAAAATCACCGGAGCCGAGGATTTCTCCTATTTCGCCAACGAAGTCCCTGGATTGTTCATATTTCTTGGCGTGGCACCACCGGATGCTGATCTCGCAACAGTTCCGCGAAACCATTCGCCCTACTTTTTCGCTGACGAGGCGGCTTTGCTGACGGGGGTACGGGCACTCGCCAGCCTAGCCCTGCCCTGTTAATAGAGAAAAGACCGGACAATGAGAGTTCTTCAGTATATGTTGGGGAGCATTTTCGAGTTTCTGCTTGGTAAAATACGACGGATTGCATGCATTTCCTCGAAGCCAACCGTCCGGTCCTCCCATTTTCCGTGTCCTCCGCGT
>MPNB01000059.1 GCA_002238805.1 Rhodothermaceae bacterium bin80
TGTTATCACCTTGAGGGTGAAATGAGTGGATAATTTTTAAACAGGTCGGGAGACTTGATTCAGGACGAAAACACGGTTTTATTCGGTCAAAATCCACGAAAAACGCCATCAACTGCCCAATTAATGGAACCAATGTAAAAGTAAAAGGTTTCAAATAGGTTTATCTATACCGAACTGCTAAATTGAGATGAATATTGTGGGGTTTCCCGACGATGCAGCTGCTGAGAAGTGGTTTGTCAGGAAGCGTTGGAGCAAGAATCCTGTTTGCCCGCACTGTGGCTGTGATAACGTACAATCTGGCGCGAAGCATAAGTCAATGCCGTTTCGGTGTCGTGATAAGGACTGCCAGAGACGATTCAGCGTCAAGACTGGAACGATCATGGAAGGCTCCAAGATCGGATACCAAGATTGGGTAATAGCTACCTACTTGATGACGACTAGCCTTAAATCTGTGTCCAATATGAAGTTGCACAGGGAGTTAGGGATCACTCAAAAGTCAGCTTGGTTCCTTGCCCACAGGCTACGCGCTGCGCTTGAAACAGAAGAATCCGTATTCTCTGGTCCAGTTGAAGCGGATGAAGCCTATTTCGGAGGGAAACGCAAGAATATGAGTAATGCCAAGCGCAAGGAACTGAAAGAAGAAGGCGCGGGTAGAGGAACAGAGGGAAAGGTTGCTGTTGTAGGCATCAAAGATCGCGAAACCAACAAGGTCAAGGCTAAGGTAATTCAGGATACCACGAAAGAAACCTTGCAGGGATTCGTTATGAATAACACGGATAACGATGCGCAAGTATATACCGACGATGCTTTATCCTACCAAGGTATTCCAAGAAAGCACGATACGGTCAAGCATTCGGTATCCGAGTATGTCAAAGGCCAAGCGCATACAAACGGGATTGAATCGTTCTGGGCTGTGTTGAAAAGAGCACACATGGGCACATTCCACAGACTTAGCCCAAAACACCTGCAAAGGTACGTTAATGAGTTCTCTGGCAGGCACAACATCCGAAGGCTAGACACAAAAGATCAGATTTCTTATATTGCTTTCGGAATGCAGGGGAAGCGGCTCAGGTACACTGATCTGATTCAAGATAACGGGTTGCCTTCCAATGCACGTACACCATCAGATTGACCAATGCCAAAGACAACCAAGCCACGACCACCTAAAGACCGTCCAGTGGCAACGGTAAAGCCGTCCAGTTACCAACCAAACGCAAAGGAGTTGCGCGAAGACCTACGGGTTAACGTCTCGTTTGACAAGGCGTTGGGTTCGTTGGTGAAGCCCGTTAAGATGAAAGCGGAACATAGGTCATAATTATGTATCATGTGACCCCGATTGTCGTTTTAGATTGGACACCCAGTTGAGCGGACGCAAGTTGGATAAATCATCCGTTCCCCCTTGGCTTACGGGAACAATGTGGTCTATCTCCCAACCCCATTCAGATGAACGATTGCCGTAATCCGGGTATCGCATCACTTGACCAAAATCATCCCATCGCCAAAGAGTGGCACTGAAACCTGGTATCAAGCGACCGCGCTGCCACACGGCATTCTTTATTACATCAGCGTCCATCATTCTGATTTTAGGGGGCCTAAACCTGGAGTAGGCTTAAACAATGCACCTTCAATTGTTGCCACTCGTTCGGCCAAGTTCGATACTTTCTCGCTCACTGTATGTATCTCATCAGTCATATTTTTTTCCAGATTTCTTAGGTCTCGGTTTACTGTATGCGTTAATCTCCATAAAAACCCTGCTACAGATACAAGAACAATAATGGTGCCCCAATCAAGATAATTCATGATTCGGGTGTCTTTCGATTTGGGAACTCTGGTTCTTTTGCGGTAGTCTCCTGGTTGTTCATTGTACGGCGCTTGGGAGTTTTGTTGTGAAGTTGAATGCAACCGATTTGCGCAACATGACACCCATTAGGTCAGGATTTGTCAGGTCTTTATGTGCCAAAATACTGCTTAACCACATTTATATTCTCTCATTGTTTCTTTAATTGCTTCCATTTTGTCCTCAAATACGCCCAATATCTCAGTCTTCTTGATCACCAAGAATTTACCCTCATATTGGTCAACTAGATCATTCTGGTTCTGTAAATACCACTTAAATTCTTGTTCTAAATTACTCATGTTATCTTAATGTTACATGCATGAAGATATACGTTTATTGATTTAAGTGCAAAAAGGTTTCCGGCTCCTATCTCCGAACTATTTCGGCACTTTCGTATATAATTCCCTACCTAAGAGGGGTAGCGAAAGATCAAAAGCAAAGTGCAAAGGTAATTGAATAAACCCTGTAAAGCCGGTATCAATTATACTCTTAACTTGTGACTTGGAGGCTTTGCGATCACGATTGAGAACATCAATATTTATACATGGATTGCCCTGCTTGTCATAGTATCCACGCAGAATCATGTTACTGCGCCATAGTGTATCTAAATCCAAGCGAAATAGGGCCACCTATTCTGATTAAATGAATAAGCCGATTGGGATTTTCTTTTTGCGCGTTCATAACGGCAATTTCGGCATATTTACCCAAGTAATGTTTTCCCGTCGAGGGATCTATTGCTACATACTCCCCCTTGTTTGATTTCTCAAGGCTCTCTTGCAAATCATCGCGGTATATTTTCTCCGCTTTCTCGGCGAATTCCTGGGGATTAGGAAGAATTTCTTCGTATATCATTTGAGTCTTAGATGATTGTCTAATACAAATGTACTATATACACAAATAAATCGTTTCCAAATTTGCAAATGGTTCATGTTAAAGTGGTACTTTCGTACGGCCAACGGAATACTAAAACAGGCCGGAATTAACATCAAGGTTTAGGACCATTCTCTACGGGAGGATCATTACACTCACCGTCCTTGTGATCTACTCCTACCCGACTAACGTCTAAGTCCTCACGATTTCGAGTAGGTTTTGAGATGGGTTTCTTATTTCTTGAATCTACTATTCTCCCGACAGCAGTTTAAAACGAAATAGGAAGTGGTTTAATATCGGCAGATTTCATGCTTGCGTTAGTGAGTTGCAGGTGATGTATTTACCTTCACTGGCTTGGATCAATGCAGCAATCGCATCAAGACCAGTAAGGTAGCGAGTGTTTTGTCGGTAGACATATTCAGCGACATAGCGGTGTAGGTGCTTGAAACTCCACCAATGATGAGTGCCATAGTACCCACGCTTGAATAGTGCCCAGAAGCTCTCTATGCTATTCGTAGAAGCGTTAGCGCGGACATACTCTCCGGCTGAGTGCTTGACAGATTCGTGGTCAAAGGCTTCATTAAGCCCTATGTACGCCTTAGCATCGTCTGTATAGACAGAAGATCCCTCTATCACTGTGTCGGTTATTATGCCGTGTAGAGTGGGCTTATCTACATTCTGGACGTGCATAGCAACGACCGCCCCGCCCCGCTCTTTCAATCCAACAACAGCAGCTTTACCTACTGCTCCATGTCCTGTGTCTGCCAACGCCTTACGCTTGGCGTTGCTCATATTCTTGCGCTTGCCTCCTATGTAGGTTTCGTCTGCTTCGACTTCACCGGAAAGGGCGGGCATCTCTGATTCTCACGCTTTACGGATACGGTGCTCCATACGCCAAGCGGTCGTTTGCGTAACACCCAGGTGCTTTGCGAACTGGTCGCTTGAAATACCCTTCAGTGCAGTAGTCATCAAGTTAATAGCAAGAAGCCATTTCTGCAAGGGTACTCGCGAGTGCTCCATTATCGTACCCGTGCGGACACTAAACCTGCATTTGCTGGCAGGGCAATCCCCGCATTTATATTGCATTCCACCTTTGATCTCCCAGACCTTCATGCTTCCACAACGCGGACAAGCTGGCTCACTGCCCCAGCGTTGTTCAGCAATGTACTTCCGGCTTGCTTCCTCATCTGGAAACTTCTGGTAAAACTCCAGGATACTAAGATACTTACTCATCGGTACAATTATCTGCGTTTTCTATTCCCGTATGCTTAATTGTACCAAAAAAGTTCTAGGAATTAGCGTAGATTAGTACAATTAAGTATATAGTTCCCATTTTTTAACATGGCTACGAAAATTCCCGAAAAAGAGACAATTCTCGGACAAAACCCCGAAATCGATAAAAAGCTAGTAGCTGCATATGAAAATTTGGAGAAGGAGCTTCATCGGTTGGGTGTGGACACACGAACGCGCTACACCTTAGAGATTCCGATTACGGAAAAACACAAGAATCCGGTTTTATTGATTGCGCGCTCACGGACAAATAGCAAGCGGGGTGCCTAGTCAAATTTCCAAATGTTCGGCACACTTCCCGACAGTTGATACTAGCAGGTATCAACTATTGAGTATCTTACCCCTTGTCGTGGAGGCTCCGGGTCCTGCGGTCTTGAATTGATCTTTCTTGGCCTAGCTTAATGTGAGGCCCCATATCGCGTCAGACCCCAAATTGCCTCACACCACCCAGGTCCGTCTGAGTTCCTTTTTTCTGAGGTAATTTGAACCTCTATGCTCTGCGCTTGCAGTAGAGACATATATATGGGATGTAACCAAACAATATCTTAGTCCTGAAACCGAAGATCACTGCATTTATTCGCACAATCTCCGTCATCGTTCTATCAAGATTTATCCAGCACTGAGCCCAAAGCTGCCGTATGATTCCAACTGTTCACGATGTGGCACGTCATGCCAAGGTATCCATTTCCACAGTATCACGTGTGATCAATGATTCTGCCCCTGTAAGTGCTGATAAAAAAGAGCGCGTTGTAGCAGCTATCAAGGCGCTCAAGTTTACGCCAAACCCCGCAGCAAGAAGACTATTGGGGCAAGCTTCCCGCACGATCGGCGTGATATTACCATCTATCACGGGCGAATTTTTTGCGGACCTGCTGTATGGACTGGATGCAGCGGCCAAACAACATGACTACTTGCTCATGGTCAGTTCCTCTCGACGCCTCGAGATTGATTTTATAGCGGCCTTCGAAAGCATGAATCGGCGTGTGGATGGGATGATTATAATGGTGCCAGAATTGACTGCTGAGCGTGTACTGTCACTGGTGAATCCGGTTTTTCCTTTCGTTTTTTTGAACACCAAGTCAGAGGATGAGAAAATAAACGTGGTTAATTTCGATAACCGCGGGGGTATGGCCAGTATAGCACGACATCTCTCCGACCTGGGACATACTCGCGTCGCTTTTATCAATGGCCCTGACGACGCTTTCGATGCACAGCAAAGACGGCAAGGATTCCTTGAAGCTGCTCCGAGCGAATTGGAGGTTCTCGAATACCCAGGTGATTTCACTTTTGAGTGCGGATACGACAGTGCTCAGAAAATCCTGCGCTTGCAGCCACGACCGACTGCCATTGTCGCAACAAATGACTTGGGAGCTCTTGGGGCCCTGCGGGCGCTACTTGAAAATGGGATCAGCATACCGCAAGAGATTGCTATTACCGGTTTTGATGGAACAGGGAGTGCTCACTTTGCAACGCCTTCTTTAACCACTGTAGATGTCCCCATTGATATGCTTGCCTCAAAAGCGGTGGAGATATTGATCAGTCGAATTGCTGGGGTACCTGTCGATGAGCTGCACTGTCCGGTCATGCCGTTGGAGCTCATCCCCCGAGAGTCCTCAGCTCGGAAAAATGTGAGTTCCTTACTTGCAGGAATGTGACAATGCCGCGCTGTATTTCCCTTGGCACCCCTCCCTGGTTCCCCAAAAATAACCAATTAACTTGCCTCCTTGTGCTATTAATAATTTTGTGCACAGGCTGTACTTCCCCAGAGCCCGAATGGATATTTGTCGAAATCACAGAGGAAGCAGGGCTTGGTGATTTTAAGCATGTAAATGGTGCAGAGGGGAATTGGTATCTGCCTGAAACTTTCGGGGCTGGAGCAGTCTTTTTCGACTATAATAATGACAATCTAATTGATCTTGCTCTTGTGAGAGGACGGTCGTGGACCAATAGCCCCACCCCTGCAATCCGAATTTATCAGGGCGACGGTAATGGGCATTTTACTGACGTAACCCAGGAAACCAATCTTGGAACGGTCTCCGGTTATGGCATGGGACTCATCGCGGGGGATATTGACTTGGATGGTGATGACGACCTCTACTTTACTTCGCTTGAGCGCAATATGCTGCTCGTTAATGACGGCAATGTGTTTAGAGATGCGACAGACGCCCACGGTTTAAGTGTGCTATCGGAATGGAATGTAGCTGCATTGTTCCTGGATGCCAACCTCGACGGCTGGTTGGACCTTTATGTAACGGGATACGTCAACTGGACTCTGGATACCGATCTGGTTTGTACTAGCGACGGCACACAAAAGCGATACTGTACACCGGAACTCTACACAGGCACTCCGGGACGTTTCTATCTGAATCGGGGAGATGGTACATTCACAGATCACACAGAAGGATCTGGGCTCGCAGGCTCAGGGAAAACTTTGGGAGCTGTCACAATGGACATCAATAGGGACGGCTGGCCCGATATTGTGCTGGCTAATGATACCGACCCCGATCAGTTGTTTCTGAATCTGCAGAATGGCACATTTGAAGACATCGGGCTTGCCCGAGGTATGGCCTTGGATCTGCGGGGACGGGCACGCGCTGGCATGGGGATTGATGCCGGCATTGTAGACTCCACCGGAGAACCAACAATTTTCATAGGTCATTTTCAGGACCAAATGAATGGCGTATACAGATACACACCATCAGGCTACTTTGAAGAGCGTGGTCCGAAGAGTGGTATTGGCCCATTAAGCATATCGGCTCTGACGTTTGGACTGGTCCTGTTCGACGCTGAACTCGATGGGGATTTGGATCTATTAGCAGCCAACGGTCATATTAACCCGCAAGCCAACGAGTTCAGCGACATTTCGAGTTACAAGCAGCCTGCACAGCTTTTTATAAACGATGGCCACGGCGTATTTACAGATGAGGCCCCCAGCCTTGGACTGACACTCCCAATGGTGGGACGGGGAGCTGCTACGGCAGATGTTGACCTCGACGGTGACCTCGATCTACTCATTACAGAAAACAACGGTCCTGTCCACTTATTCCGGAACGACCTACCCCCGGGAAATAACTGGCTACGCATACAACTGGATGGACAGGCGATTGATGCTGTCATCGAAGTCTGGACCGGAACACTGAAGCAATCCCGCCGCGTACGTGCTGGACACAGTTATGCTTCGCAATCCGAGAAAGTAGCTACGTTTGGATTAGGATCATTTCAAGGCGCAGACACGGTTAAGGTCTTTTGGCCCAATGGCCAGGTAACCCAACGAACCGATGTGGCAGCAAATCAAACACTTCTCTTCCGTGAGACCAGCCGATGAGAATACATGTACTCATAATCCTGCTGGTGCTGTCCGCCTGTAGCTCTCCAGACAGCCATCCGGATGTAGCT
The DNA here is from genome assembly GCA_002238805.1 of Rhodothermaceae bacterium bin80. GTDB lineage: Bacteria > Bacteroidota > Rhodothermia > Rhodothermales > Bin80 > Bin80. The sequence continues at coordinate 7,394 of MPNB01000059.1, forward strand.
CGACTCATACAAGGATCGCAGGAGGCATTGCGGGGTCGGGATTATCACGAAGCTCTGAGCCTGGCTGACAGCGCACTCACACTTGATGACCAATCGGCGGATGCGCATTTCATGCGTGGACGTATCTATTTCGAACTTCAGCAGTGGGATAACGCAGAGACTGCCTATCTGACCGTTGTCAGTATTGACCGAAATTACCCTGGCGTCCACCATAATCTTGGTAATATCTATTATGGAAAGCGGCAAAACCGCCAAGCTCTCGATCAATTTATTCAAGCTGTCGACGACAGTGCTGCTGCGATGTCGTGGCATGCTCTGGGGGCGGTATATGATGTTCTAAGTAAGCCTGACAGTGCGGTTGCTGCATTCAGAGAGGCAATTGTACTGGACTCCCTGTATGCTCCTGCACATACCAGCCTGGCCGATTGGCTGGAGCAGCAGGGGAACTATTCCGAATCCCTGATGCACACCAAGATCGCGCTGGGCATTCGGCCGAATCACCTTGCAGATCAAGTTCGGCAGGGAAGGCTCCTGCTGCGACTTGGTCGCAGTGAAGAAGCCGTGCCCCTTCTACAAGACATTGTTGTCAGGTATCCCCGAAACGCCGAACCTCAATACATTTTGGGACAAGCACTCCAGCAATTGGGGCGGTCAGATCAGTCCTCCAGGATTCTTGCCAAAGCGGACTCTTTGCGGATTATTGAACAGGCAACAGGTCAATTGGCGAATACTGCAAACCGTCAACCTGCAAACTTTCAGGCGCAAGTCGATTATGCGACTGCACTTCGTCGCTCCGGTCGCACAGAAGAAGCTTTGGAGGTATACTTGATCGCCCGTGCGCTCCGCCCGAACAATATTGATCTGAAGTTTCACATAGCTACTGCGCAAATGGCGCTCGGTAGCCTTGAAGAGGCAGAACAGGAACTACTGGACCTTTTGGTTGCCGACTCGAGCTACGCTCTGGCATGGATGAGTCTGGGAGGGATCTACGCAAGAACCAACCGCACGACACTGGCAAGAGAAGCCTGGCAAAAAGCTATCCTCACTGATCCAGATCACCCCGCTGTGCAAAGGTTGATCAGGCAACTACCCACACCACAGCAATAGCCTCTGACGGCGTTCTCCTCGAAGATTTTTTCGGTAAAGTTGGGGAAAATCTAAAAAATGCTGTTCATTAGATTACAAATCCGAATAAGGAACCAAACGTGCACACAATGACGGCCCCCTATTATTTCTGCTGTACCACCAGAAATCAGAGTCTGTTTCCGCAAATTTTGCTCTCTGAAAAGCATTTCTGGCGTATATTACAGCGTGTTAGAAACGTCTACTCACTAATCTATAACCGCAATGAAGCACACTGCTATCTACTTACTTACCGTTACCCTGCTGCTTTTTGCAGCCATAGATGCCCGTGGACAGGCGGGTCCACCGCTGGGGGATGATTTTATTTTCTTTGTTAATGGAACAAACACGCTAGTCCCGGACTTCAATGGCAATATCATAGACGATCCGACTGACCCAACAAATAAGATCGTCGAATATGTGTACGGGAACTGGGCCTTCCAAGCCTTTCGCTTCCCTGCCGATGTTGGCGTTGATCTCTCACAAAACCGTGCCGACGGTGATGTGCTGCATGCCAGGATTTGGGTCGATCCGGCAAACGCCGGAATGTCAAATGTCCAACTTATGTTCGAGGATAAGACAGACGGAAGCGGAGCTGATGACGGTTCTGCCGACATCCCTTTTCGTCTAGTCTGGCGCATCCCCGAAAACATGCGGGATGGTGAGTGGCATGAAGTTTCAATCCCGTTGCCCCCGGCCACTTACACCGAACTGGAGGACGCTAAAACGGCCGAGACTCTGGACGGCTTGGACAGCCTATGGAAATATGTAGGCGGCTGGTCCAGCGGAGGATTTGGGGTTGGGGTCTCCGACGAACTGGGCCCCAACACAATGGATAACCCCGCTCTTTGGAAAGAATTTGAATGGACCAACGTCCAGAACTTAGGGGTTTCCTTTGACAACAATACAGGCGGCGGTACGATTTATCTGGACGATGTTTACATCGGAGCAGAAAACCTGGACCTCTCCGTAGCAAATGATCCCGTGGGCGCAGCCATGGGGGTTTCGGTCGAGGCTACCGCCGACAGTAATATGATCTCGTGGATGTCTGTAGATGGTGCAGACGGATACAACGTCTATTCCAGCGTCAATGAGATAACGGACATTAAGGCGAGTGGCGTTAGCTTAGCTGCGCGACTTACTGGCGGTACTACCTCAGCCTCGCACAGAATAGAAGTTCCACACGCATCGCTGGCTCCACTTACCCTATATTACGCAGTAACAACATTAAGTGGATTCGGAGTTGAAAACACCGATGTATCAATGAGTAAAGGGGAGGTCGCAAATGAGAATCTTCCCATCCAGGCTCACATTGCAGAACTGATTGAAGCTGAAGTAGACCATCTCAATGATCTGCTCTTCAACAACATGTTTGACAATGTCGTGGAAGATGGTTTTCCTGATGGGTATATGCCTTTCGAGCTTAATCAAGCACATTCAAAGCCTGGCGATGGTGGACAGTTAACCCCAGACAATGACCTAAGTGGAAAGCTCTGGGCGGGATATGGCGCCGATCCTCCTGAACTGTACCTCTATGTAGAGGTGACCGACGATGTGGTTACCTTGCAAGCTGATGGCGGAAATCCGGCTGATGGCTGGCAACATGACAGCATCGAATTTGGATGGGGAAACTATGATGTGCGGGATGTTGACGGCGGTGGTATCTTCACAGGTTCTCCACACCAGGACATCATGCGCGGAGATTTTGCGGATTATCAATTCCGACTTCTAGGCCAGGGCGACGGCACCAAAGCAGGGAGCGTCGGAGCCGTCTTTGTTGGCTGGAGCATAGACGCTACTCCTCAAGGCGGAGGAGTAATTTATGATCAACTCATGGACGCCAGCGGTCAGGCCACTGGCTATAAGATACTCTCTGTGATCCCTTTGGACCAGATTCAGAACACGGATCAAATGGACGCCATTGTTGATCTTCCCACAGGTTCGGATGTCGCCTACTTCCCATTCAACTTCGTGCTCAATGATGGCGATGGCGCAAATCGTGATAATCAAATTCAGTGGTCTCTCAAAGGCAATGCTGACGGAGGATGGTGGAATACACCGGCGCAATGGCCCGCTGTAGCCTTGGCCGGCCGGGAAGCGCAAGGTAGTATGATGAGGACCGAAATTGAGCTTTTGGAGATAGCGGCTGGTTCAGCGATTACCACTCTATCTGTAGATGAGGCTGGGAGTCAGACCTACTACGTGAAACTCACCTCAGAACCATCGGCGGATGTGATGGTGGCGATTACAGGACAGGCCGGAACGGATCTAACGCTGGACAATGATGGGGATGCGAGTACAGATTTCTCGGGCCTAACGTTTACGATGCAGAACTGGAACGCTGCACAGGCAGTCATGATGATGGCGGCGGTGGATGGAGATGGAGACGATGACATGGTGACACTCATGCACACTGCATCTAGTAGTGATACGGACTACGATGGTAAGAGCGTAACCTTGGAGGTGACGGTAACCGACGTTACCCAGACAAATCTTGAAGACGCCAATGAGCTTCCAAAAGAGATCGCCTTGGACCAGAATTATCCCAACCCCTTCAATCCAAGCACATCAATTCGATTCGCACTGCCTGAATCCGAAATCGTCACGCTGCGCGTCTATGATTCGCTCGGACGACCGGTTGCAACACTCTTGGATCAAAAACCACATACAGCCGGGACACACACTGTACGTTTCAATGGTGCTGGATTAGCCTCAGGTTTATACCTGTACCGACTCGAAGTTGGGACATCCGTATTGATGACCCGGCACATGCAATTGATCAAATAATGCATGCTCAGCTGCGTCGCAGTTTTGCTGCGTCGCTCGTGCTTTTACTGATGGTTGGCGTTGGTGGGGCGGGTAATTTATTTGCCCACCCCACCGGCCCAACTGGCAAAATTTCCGGCAGAGTCCTGGAAGCAGGCACCAACCTAGGACTGCCTGGTGTCAATGTGGTCCTCGCTGGAACCCTGATAGGAGGCGTGACCGACGCGGATGGATACTACTACATCCTCAATATCCCGCCTGGCACCTACAGCGTCCAGGCCTCCTTTGTAGGTTTTGCAACAGTCACTACGCAGAATGTCCGCGTAGTTCAGGACCAAACAACAACCGTCAACTTTGAGCTGCGTGAAGAGGCAGTTGTCGGTGAAGAGCTTGTCGTCATAGCCGAACGCCCCATCGTGGAGATGGATCGCACTACGACCACAGCAGTGATTGATGCGGAGCAACTCGAGGTGCTCCCTGTGACAAATGTGCAGGACGCGATAAATCTGCAGGCAGGTGTCGTTGACGGACATTTCCGAGGAGGACGCACTGGTGAAGTGACCTATCTGGTCAACGGTGTACCAATTACCAACGCCTTTAGTAAAGACGCCGCATTCGATATTGAACAGAATATGGTTGAGAGCCTGGAGGTGATCAGCGGAGTGTTCAATGCCGAGTATGGGCAGGCGACCAGTGGCGTAGTAAACATTGTGACCAAAGATGTACCTGATGAGTGGAGTGGTTCATTGCTGGCCTACGCGGGTGCCATTGCGAGTAACCGGGAGTTGGAATTTATTGATCGCACAACCAATCCCGGCTCATCGCTCTCCGTCACAGACTTTAAGCCCGATACCGTTTCCTACATGGAGGCTGCAAGCCTGCCGAACCTCCTTGATGTACAGGCCTCCCTGGGAGGGCCCCTGATTCGTAACCGCCTAGGCCTACAGGCAACGGTTCGTTACCTGCAGGACAACTCGCACTTTATTGGACGAAACCTGTTTGCTCCGTCGGATTCCTCCCAAAACTTAAATACCGGCCTGCCCCCTGAAGCATGGATCATTGATTCCTCAGGAGACGGCGCGTTCGTGCCCCGCAACAATACCGAGCGCCTATCCGTGAATGCTACCTTGGGATACGCGGTTACACCACGGTTCAATATCGACTACAACGTCTTCTTCCAATCGGGTACGTTCCAACCTTACAATCACAACCTCAAGTACATTCCTGACGGAATCAATACCGTACATTTCCTCAATCAGACCCACATCCTCGGACTGCACTATACCATAGGTAGTAGCGCATTTGCAAATCTCTCGTACAGCTACCTGCACGATAAAACGGATGTGTACCTGTTTGAATCACCGTTCGATGAACGTTACGTGAGCAGCGACTTTTCCTTTTTGCAGGGGGCAAATGCCTTTGCTGTTGGTGGCAATGACCTTTCTACCAGCGATCAGCTTACGGCAACACATACCGTTGTTGCCGACTACTCCCATCAGCTCAATCGCGTACATCTGGTGAAGATCGGAGCACAAGCCCGTTGGCATACCCTAGACAACAGGAATTTTGGCATTGAACGCTCGTTCCGGACAGGTAACCTGCCCCAGCCTTCCCCTGATCAGTTCGCTGATAACTCTCTCCAGGCAAAGCCCGCAGAGTTATCGGCCTATGTACAGGATAAGATGGAGTTCACCGGACTTATTGTTAACGCGGGTTTGCGCTTCGATTACTTTGACCCTGATTACCTGGCACCTTTGGACTGGGGCCAGGGAGAACTCGAGGAAATACCGGATCCCGACAACCCCGAAAATACAATTTCCAATCGTGAACCGGCCAAAGTGGACATGCAACTCAGCCCACGCTTGGGGATAGCCTTTCCCATTTCGGAGACCGGTGTTATGCGGTTTTCGGCCGGACTGTTCTTCCAGATTCCCTCATTCGGACTTCTGTACACGAACCCGGAGTATGAGGTCAATCCCGCCTCCCTGTCGAATTCCTTTGGCAACCCGGGGATTGATCCTGAGCGTACGCTTTCCTTTGAGGTTGGACTGCAACAGGGATTTACACGCCGGATTGGCATGGAGATCACGATCTTTTCAAAAGATGTACGTAATCTGACAGGCCAGGAAATTGCACGAACACCGCAAGGAGACTTCATTATCCGATGGATTAACCGGGACTACGGCACGATAAGGGGCCTCACCTTCTCGCTCTTCCAGCGACCTGGTGGCAAGCTGAGCTGGACTGTGGACTACACGCTGCAGTTTGCCGAAGGGACCTCCTCCAGTCCAGGCGAAGCCTTTGGTCGGCAACAGGCCGGTCTGGACGAAATTCTTTCCCTTGTACGCCTGGACTGGGATCGCAGACACGTACTCAACAATACCCTCACCGTAGAACCGGTGACCGGGCTTTCCGTCACATTCATCAACCGACTGCGGAGCGGTACGCCCTACACGACTGTACGTGAGTTTATACGATCTTCTAAAAAAAACAACGCAACTAAGCCATCTATCTTCGGCACGGATGTACGCATATACTATCGTATACCAGGCATTCGAGCGAATCTGCAACTGTTCCTGCAGGCCCAGAATCTCTTCGATACCGTACAGGAAGTGGGGGTTTACGAGGATACCGGAAGGGCAGATGAATCTGTTACGTTGGAACTGTTCCGGCGAACCGGTACAAAGGTAGGAGGGCTCAACAGTCTGGATGAGTTTTATTATCGCCAGGAAAATTTTGGAGCACCTCGTAAGGTCAGTATCGGACTTAATTACCGTTTCTAATGCAACGTGCACGAATCCGCTGGCTCATTCTTGGTCTAGCTGCTGCTTGCACGCTGACCTCGACCAGCTATGGGCAAAACATACCCTCAGATCTTCGGGGAGATGAGACGCTTATCGCGCGTGGCGTGCTGGATGGTAATCTCATAGAGACCAATTTCCGTAATCACGGTGAGCTTGCACGCTGGAATGACATTCCGTTCGGTGTTTGGCCACGTGGCATCGGTGGACGGCATATTGACGGCGTCGGCATTATGGTAGCCGGTCAGGTTCCAGGGGAAAGAATCAAATGGCCGGAATTTTTTCCGGGCGCCCGAGGTGATACAATCCTAAACCCTGTCATCCTCACATATCGGGATTTTGGTAAAAGGCTGAGCCCGGATGGATCGCTTTGGGGGTGGACCCCACTACCCGGATTCATGAACGAGAACCGCCTGGATCCAATCACTGGACAACGAACACCAACACCAGCATTAAGTGACGATCCCATGTCGTGGCCGCAGTTCTGGCCCGACCGATTGAATAATCCCGATGATCCAGGTTGGCCTGGTAACTGGAATGGTTTTTTTGGCAGGGGTGTGTTCAATGCAGACCTAGAGAGTTTTTATGTGATGGATGACTTCACAGACCTGGAGTATGCCATCGACACTGACACCCAAAGACCAAATAGCGAATTCGGGGTTTTCTACCCAAGCAGCGTAGATTCCACAATCGGCGGAATGGGGTTGCAGACACAGGTCCGCCTCTTCCAGTGGGCGAATGTGCTTGCAGAAGATCTCATGTTCATTCTCTATCGTATCACAAACGTAACCGATAAAGCACATACAGACCTTTATCTCGGCCAAATAATGGATTATGGCCTGGGTAACGAGGAAGGTGATGAGAACGCTGCCTTTGACCCACAGCAGGATGTAGCCTACGGCTGGGATCAGGATGGAATCGGTACACGCTCCACCGGAGGGACGTACCCACTGGGTTATACTGGTTTTGCGTTCCTGGAAAGCCCCGCCCGGGCGACTGACGGCTTGGATAATGACGAAGACGGTATCATAGATGAGTCCAGGTTTAACGGGCCAGGCACACTCATAGAAGGGCAGCAAGCAATTCTAAGTGCTGTTAGCTCAATGTATGACCTAGCCAGTTTTGAGGCCTATAATGGTCCTCTTGAGTCGCGCCCCGCGTATCAGGCAGGGCGGTGGTGGACCGGAGACGAAAACCTGGACTGGGTTGGTTTTTCTGACGAGAACGATAATGGCGTACTGGATCCCGGCGAAGCGTATAATAATGATGTCGGACGTGACGGTCAGGGCCCGTTTGATCTGGGATACCCAGGTCCAGACGATGGTGAAGCCGATGGGATACCAACCCTAGGCGAACCCAATTTTGACGAACTGGATGTAGATGAATCGGATCAGGTTGGTTTGACCGGTTTTGACTTACAGACACGCCCTTTCTATGAGAGTGGGGATAACCTGCGGGATGACGCATGGATGTGGGACAGGATCAATACCTATGCACAGTTTCCTTTGGGCACAAAACCGGATGCTTTCAAAGCAGATCTTGAACCATTCATTCTGTTTTCTTCCGGTCCAGTCGGCCTTGAGCCGAGAGGAACCGATTTTTTCTCCACCGCTTGGATTTTTGGCGAAGACGAACGTGACTTTTTCAAAAACCGGCGGACGGCTCAAAGCATCTTTAACGCTGACTACAATTTTGCCCAGCCTCCTTTCCTGCCCGCTCTCACGGCGGTTCCTGGTGACGGACAAGTGGTCCTGAGCTGGGATACCGTTGCAGTTCGAAGCTTCGACCGCTTCATTCAGGAGTTTGATTTTGAGGGATTTAAGCTCTACAAAGGCACGGATCCCTTACTCTTCGAAGCCCGCAGCATTACCGATGTGGACGGTGTTGCCACTTTCTTCAAACCTATTGCACAGTGGGATCTGGTTAATGATATCCAGGGACCAGTAACCGTGCTGGAAGGCGAAGCCGTCTATTACCTTGGGGACAATACAGGACTTCAATTTCACTATATCGACGAAGATGTAACCAACGGAATTACGTACTACTATGCCTTAGTGGCTTATGACCGTGGAGTGCGTGACTCAAACGATGCTGCTAAATCGGGGATTGATCCTCAGGAAAATTCATTTAACGTCAGCGTTAACCAGGCCGGACGCCTAACCGGATTTTCGCGTAACGCGGCCGTAGTGACACCACGATCTGTGCCTGTAGGATACGTCCAGGGCGGTGCTAATGAAGATTTGAGCCGTGTGACGGGGGGCGTTGGGTCGGGCTCAGTTACTGTGAGCATCATCCAGGAGAGCGAAGCTGACTTTGATGGTATTTACCGTATATCATTCTTCAGCGAACTCGTGTCAGATGTCGCTGATCTCTACGAAACGACTGCCTTCGAGGTAACCAACATCGTTTCCGGTGAAACACTCCTTGGCCCCTCTCCGATGATCGACGCAACACCGCCTACCGAAGGCTTCATCATCGAAATAAATAACGTCGAATGCCCGGCACCCCTAGGTTGTGAGCTGGACGACTTACAAACCGGATTCCTGGCCAATGAGGGGACACAAAATGAAGTGTATGACTTGGATCCACGCACGCTGGACGGATACGAGACCAACTGGATTGCCTCTGTGGACAGAGATACTACGGCAGCTTTCCGTGCTTCACCGGATGACTACAAACTGATCTGGGTTTCCCCAAGCGACTCTCTTTATCGTTCACCACGTTTTTTTGGGTATCTGCGCGAAGAAGTGCCCATCTTCACCATAAACGAAACAAAGGGTACCCCGGCTGAACTGTTCATGCAGGATACCAATGGCAGTGGAGTTTTTGACGCTGGCGATCAGATGGTCATTGCTGAAAGGCCTACCGGACGCGGTCCCTGGCGTTTTCGTTACCGTATTAGGTTCAGCGTTGCTGACGGAGGTAATTCTATCGCCCCTTCTGCGGGAAACTCTTTTCATGTGAGTTCAAGAAAGCCTTTTGCTACCGGCGATTTTTTCCAGTTCACGCTTCGATCCTCATCAATTGATACAGATCTTGCACGTAATGAGCTCGATCGTATTGCGGTGGTCCCCAATCCTTACGTCGGTTCCTCCGCCTTTGAGCCACGGAGCCAGATTGAAGGCCGCGGAGAGCGACGGATACAATTCATTCACCTGCCTCCACAGTGTACTATCCGCATCTTTAACATCCGTGGAGAACTGATCCGCACTCTGCACCACAACGGCATAATCAGTGATGGGTCTGAGTGGTGGGACCTTCGTACAGAAGAGCAGCAGGATGTCGCGTTCGGTATATACATGTTCCACGTAGAAGCCCCAGGTATTGGGGAGCATGTGGGCAAATTTGCTCTTGTCAAATGAACCACATGATGCGCATTCTGACACGTCAGTTTATTCTGCTGATCACATTGATCACATGCATGGCTGGTACTGTGGTTGCTCAAAGCCGCTCGGGAACGACAGCAGCAGCCTTTCTGACGATTGGGACTGGGGCACGCGGTCAGTCACTGGGTCATGCGTACACCGCGCTCGCAACCGGTGCTGACGCCCTCTTTTGGAATCCTGCCGGAGCTGCGCGCACTTATGGCGATAACTCCTCAGGTAGTGTGTTCCTCTCCCACTCGCGCTGGTTCGCAGACATCTACTATAACGCTGCAGCAGCCGTGATCCCTATTTCAGGCGATCGTGTGCTGGGACTCAGTGTAGCAGCTGTGGACTATGGTACTATGATCGTACGCACAGTAGCTTTTCCTGAGGGAACCGGCGAAACCTTTCGGGCAGGTGATTTTAGTTTGGGTCTGAGCTATGCACAGCCGCTGACTGAATCATTTTACTTCGGTGGCACTGCCAAGTATGTGCGCCAACAAATCAGGGACATGAACGCCAGCACCATTGGCTTTGATGTTGGATTCGTTCTCCAGTCCGGTTACCTAGGTGGTTTGGTCCTGGCTGCATCAATTCAGAATTTCGGCGGAAAGATGCAGATGAGCGGTATCAACAGTGTCGTGTTTGTTGATATTGATGAAACGACCAGTGGCAATAACCCGGATATCCCCGCCCGCATTGAAATGGATGCATGGGACCTGCCACTCTCCTTCAAGTTTGGCATGGCCATGCCTGTTGTGCAAGTCGGTATGGTGGAGTTGACTGCCCTAGCAGATATCCAGCAAAGCAACGATAACAGTCTGAACAGCGATGTCGGAGCACAGCTCCGCGTTCATAACCGTACGTTCAACTTTGATCTTCGGGGCGGCTACAAAGACCTGTTCCTGGATAATGTCGATAGCCACGCGACCTTTGGAGCCGGGATAGATGTTCGAGCATTCGGTTTGCGAATTGGATTTGATTATGCATACACCCCATTCGATCTTCTCGGGCAGACACAGGTGGTCGATTTTCGGATATACTTCTAGGATCTGGGCTCTAGCATTGCTCTTAGCCGTTGGCTGTTCCTCGTCTTCGGGTGAGAAGCATCAAGCTCTAGCCGACGTAAATGGCTACAGCATCACGGTCGGCGAGTTTGAACGTTCCTACGTGGATCTACTTATCCGCAGCGGCCAGAACGACACACCGCAAGCACGCTACAATCACCTGAGCACACTGATCGAAGATCAGCTTTGGTATGAAGAAGCACTCCGCCGTGAACTGGATGCAGACACGTCACTCGCAGTATTCATCGACCTCGCCCGGAAACGTGCCTTGGGTGGCCGGTACTATGAGGTGGAGTTTCTTGAGCAGCTGCCACAACCAACAGAGACCGAGATTCGTCAGGCATTTGCCCGGTATAAACAACCAATTATAGCCCGTCATCTCTTTTATCGTGATGAATTGGAAGCTAACACCGCATACATAAGACTCAAGGCAGGGCAGTCTTTTATTGATGAAGCACGAATTTGCTTCCAAACCGTGAATTTTGACTCCACGGCTGGATGGCTCGGAGAGATCCGTTACTTTCAGGTGGATGATGCCTTCGCCGAGGCGGCCTTCTCGTTGGCGGTAGGGAGTTTTTCTGCACCGGTGCGCAGCCGACAGGGATGGCATATCATCAAAATCGAGGATCGCATTGCAACTCCTATCATAACAGAATCGGAATTCCAAAATCGAAAGGACGGTATTGCAAGTCTGTTGCGTGTCCGTAAACGTCGACTGGAAGGCGATCGCTTTGTACGCACCTTTATGGAGAGCCGCAATGTACTCATCGACCCACAGGGTTTACGGGCCCTGGACGCTGCCCTTGCCCGAATTGAACGTCGGGTTTCGAGCGGCCCGATTACGCTGGATGATGATTACGATGTCCCTGCCCCACCGCTAACATCAATGACCCCTCTGGCGACGTTCACCGTGAACGAAACCGAGCAGACCTTTACTGCTGAGGACTACTTTTTCTGGTTCCCTGAGCTTCCGTTCGGGGAGGCAAGATCCAGACCGGCTGCCTCCATAGGGCGTGCCGTGCGCAACGAAGCCTTTGCATTAGCCGGGATAGATGCTAACCTGGAAATGGATGCTATTGTACAAAGAGATGTAGAATACTATACAAGGACCTACTTGGCCAATTCCATGCGTCAACTGGATCCAGACAGCACGCTCATGGATGCGCTCCGCACATCCGCATCCATCAGTATTGACTCTCTCCTTTTCGATCAGATAATGGTCCAATAGCCGGCAATCACGGTTTTTGCTTGGCGTGGGCCAGAGATTAAAGGCATCCACAAAGTCAACCCATAGCAGATGGGAGCCTCAGGAACGAACTCCTGTGCAACCTGTACATAGATCGGTCGAAAATTCTATAAGTGTTGAATCCTCTTGGTATACATCTGCGGGCAGTCAGTATTGTTGTGACTGCGTAGTTTCATAATCCTTCAATCCTAAACCCTGATTTCTTGAAAATCAGAGGCATTGTGCCTGATAACTGGAAGGTAAGTGAGACTTTAACATCACCCGCCGCATCAGTCGTCAGATATACTAATGGCGTCAACTGGGAAATAGATCAGTCTCGGTTGCAGGTTTCGGAGAATGTTGGACCAGAATTCAAAGATATTTACAAGATTCACCGACCTGTTAAGTCGTATTTGAATACCCTACCTCACTGTTCATACCAAAACCTGGGGCTCAATTTCCAGATAGCAATTCCTAAACCTCAAGTTCACCTGCTGAAACAATTCGGGGCAAGTTAGATGAGCAATGAAGACTGGATTCTTGAAATGATTCCTGCTTTCAGATTAGAAACTGAGGATGGTTTATCTTGCCGGACCACAGTCTCGGGCTTATCCAGAATATAGGTGAACTAAGATTGGATTGTAATTTTCACCATGAGAATCTCTCAAACTTAGACGAATTCTGTGATGCAATTACAAAGTGGCCAGCGTGTCAATAATTCATCATCTCTTCCGTGACAAAGCTCTTTGACAGATGATTCAAGAAACTCAGAAAGTTCTGATGTCGCCAACTCCAATGGGATAAGAATGTCATTATCTTCAGTCGAAGATTCGACAAATAAAACTGGGATTCTACCCCCTTTATCCTCGACCAGCTATACGAAAATTGAGGATACCGAATTCGTTTTTCACGGAAAATTGAATTTGGGAGGAGGATATTGGATGAGTAAAGCCTCTGGAGAAGAAAATCCACAAACTTCGGCTACACCAGTTGATATTGATATACCAACACTCGGAAATCCCTTTGAAGAGAATCCTTATGAAATCTCAACAAGTACAGCTGATCATTTTCGTCAGCATACCGGCTTCGGAACTTCAATTAGAAATAAGCTTGTTTCGCTAATCTCCAAGAGAATGCCTAACATTGTGGCTCACGAACTCTCCGCAAGCCTCAATTTCGTTGTTCAACTCAGGAACTTTACCGCCCGCGAAGATATCTTCAGTGTTCTGGACCAAACAGAGCATAAGGAAATTGTAGAACGTCTCAGATATCTCCACGATGTAACCCCAGACAACGACCCAGAAGATCCCGATATGGAACTGGATTCACTGCGTGAACTGGCCCTTTTCCTCATCAGAGATGATGTTCCACTACCGCCCCCCGAGATTGGAATCACCGCTGGCGGTACACTACAACTTGAATGGTATTTAAGCCATGCATCTGCATTAATGAATTTCCTTCCTGATGGAAATATCCATTTTGCTGGAATTTCAACTATGGAAAACAATGACGAAAAGCAGTCCATACACGGCACTGGTTCCAAGCAGTTTGCCTTGAAATCTATTCTGCCTTTTATCAGACAATAACCTGCAGAATGCAACGTTCTTCAATAGACAAAGAGCACCATGTTTCAAGATATTGTAAGCCTTCGGCTGTTGGCCGTAATGGATTACTACTGGGTAGTGCATTCACACTAAGGGACAAAGAGAATTGTCTCTCGGTGAATTGGCTTGAATACTATGGACCAGGCTTGGACGAAGCTATTGAATGTGTTCATCAAGCATTTTAGAGTAAGCAATACTCATTAAGTTCCAATGGCATATTTGCAGTATTACGGGTAGGTGAAGTAAAGTATTTGATCTTAAAGCGTAGCTCCGCTCCCGTTTTTATTAAGCATCAACCTAGTAAACATGATCCATCTCACAGCGGCATATGCGGACATCCCGGCTCGGACCCACGTATTTTATTGGATATCGCGAAGTTGGTTCAAAGAAATGATGTTTATCCTGCAAGGTCATAGTGCTCCTAACAAGATCTTGATTGCTCCATGCCGAATATGGCGATGGTAAGCCGATAATAGACGAGAGGCGTCCTACGCAATCATTCTTGCCAAAACAATCAATCCGAGCCCCCGAACCCAATTTCTGGAAGTGGTTTTGTAAGAGGTTGTACGGAGCGTCATTTTCTCGCTTCCAGATTATAGTGCTTACCCGTAACTCTGTCAAGGGATGCAAGTAGTTCATCCCCCAACATTCACGGCAGAACCCCTAAAAAAACGGATAATTCTAAGCCGGATAGAGACCGTGCATAGAATATCCGAGCAGGTTATGACATCATTCTGCACGAGATTGCACACGTGCTGAATGAGAAGCTGGCCACGGACCAAAGTGAAGTGCCATCGCCTCCCGGTTGGGTGCCAGACCAAAGTCGCGCACTCCTGAACCCGAGGAGACAGGGAAAAGACGGCAGCCTGCCAAAGCAAATGATGACACTACACTATGGACAGCAGGGCATGGTTATGAGCCAAATTGGATCGTTACCCGCGACGCTGTACACGGGTGCGACTTACGACTGTAACTGCCGCGATAGTGCTCGATGATAAGCGGCTTACAGCGCCACTTTGGGCCTATTGTTCTTCAGAGCAATATCATGAAGCAGTAAGAAAACTGAACCAGAAATTGAACGTTGCACCACGGACTTTGTTAAGCTTCATCTGACGTGCAACATTTGGACAGACGCCGCGCAAACAGAATTTGTAGATGAATTTCCAAAATCCGCTTCAAATGACCCGACTCAATGACCGTTTCACGGACATCCGCAAGCGACTACATTTTCGCTCCAGATATCAATTGCACGCCGCGCCGAATATCCACTGGAAGAAAGACCGCGACAAAGAATCGGTGCACGAGCAGACCCGATATCCTTGGTTCTGGAAACACAGCGAGTTCACCGGCGAACGGATCAATAATGTGCCTTTGACGAATGCCGAAAAGCGATCGGCTCGAGAGCGCACGAGGGAAAGGACATGAACGAACAACTGTACGCTTTTGCGAAATTCTGGAAATGTGCGTTGCAGGTCAATTCCCATGCATATAGTGCGGAGTATCGCGGCACGGACCACGGCATGGACGCGAACACCTATGCTGAGACGCTGCGGGACACATGCCTCTCCGAGAAGATTCAGGTCGTGGGTTTTGCAGACCACGGTAACGTGGCTGATGCAGAGACCATACGACAGGTGCTGATTGATTCAGGCATCGTGGTCTTCCCAGGGTTTGAAGTGGCAACAACGGAAAAAGTCCACTGGGTATGTCTTTTCCCAGAGGACACAAGCGAGCGGCAACTCGAACGCTACCTGGGCGATCTGAAATTAACCGATCCGCAGGACAGGGTAAGGCCTAGCAAGCTTGGCGGCCAAGAGCTTTTGGACTGTGTTGCCGAGCTCGGGGGGTTCTGTTTTGCGGCGCACATCACGTCAAAAAGCGGCATTCTGAAGAAAAAATTCAACAACCTTTGGGTAAATACCAAACTGCGAGCTGCACAAATTTCCGGAAACGTTGACGACCTGCCTCTGGAATACAAATCCATCGTGTCGAACAAGAATGCCGATTACAGGCGCCCACATCCTGTGGCCTTGATCAACGCCAAGGATGTGGCGGAACCTGATGATTTACGCAATCCGCGCGCATCAACCTTCATCAAGATGACGCGACCCTGTTTTACATCCTTTTTGATGGCCTTCAAGGATCCAGAAGTGCGGGTCAGATTAAGTGATGATCTGCAGGAGCGTTTCTACAGCCAGATCGACAGCATTTCGATTGAAGGCGGCTATTTCGATGGTCTGTCAGCAAAGGTATCTCCCCATCTGAACGCCGTAATTGGTGGACGAGGCTCCGGCAAGTCTACACTTCTGGAGTGCTTGCGGTACGCGATGGACGTTTCACACAAGAGCGAGGATGCGATCAGGCAGGGCGATCAAATCGTGAGGGAGAACCTTGGTAAGGCAGGTGGCCGTGTTGTTCTGCACTTGCGTTCGGCAGTGAACCACATGAAGTCCTACAAGGTCATCCGCCGCTACGGTGAGCCGCCTCGGGTAATCGACGAACAAGGCAATGAGTCGCGGTTCCATCCCGGAAGGGATCTGCTCCCTAACATAGAGATCTACGGCCAAAATGAGCTTTATGAATTGGCGAGGAGCCCCGGTGCGCTCACGCGCGTGTTGGATCGGTTTCTTCCCGGGAGCACAGAGCAACAAGCACGACTGAATTCGGCTCTGCGAAAACTCAGGAAGAACAGTGAGCGATTGAATAGAGCACGGGAACAAAAGGACGAGATCGATAGGCACATCGCACAGTTACCAAGGCTTGAGGAGCAAGTGCGACAGTTCAAGGAGCAGGGATTGGACGAGAAACTGAAGCAGGTGCCATTGCTGGAAAAGGAGCGCCAACTCCGTCCGAGGATTCAGGAGGAAGTGAAACGCACTCGCGATGCACAGCGGCAGTTCGACGAATCGCTTCCCGACCTCGTTTTTCTCAGCGACAAGGCGTTGGAAAATCTGCCGCACACCGAATTGTTGCTGCGGGGGCGAGCGTTGCTGGATACTTTAAGGAAGACCCTGCAACAGAAGCTCGGAGAAATAGACAAAGCCATCGGCGAGACCGAGCGGTCGATAGAGTACCTTGCTACCCAACTCACCCAAGCGCTGTTCAACGCCGAGACCGAGCTTGAGAAAGAATTCGCCAAGCTCCCCGCAGTGGCCGGCAAGGCCGGTAAGGAGATCGGGCACTCCTATCAGAGACTACTGCGCGAAATTGAACAGGTTCGGCCGTCACAGATCCGCCTCATGACCGTTGACGCGCTTATCAATGAGCTGGAGCAGGAGCGCCGCAACCTATTGGGAGATATTTCAGACATCCGAAGTGCCCGCACGGCTGCCAAGCAGAAGGCAGTGAAGCGCCTCAACAAGCGTCTTGTTGATAAGCTGCGGATATCGATCGTTCCAGATGGCTTGCGCCAGCCTCTGCGCGAGTTTTTGCAAGGCTTGCCGGGAGTTGGCGAGAAAAAGACCAAATGGGTGGATGAAGCGCAGGGTCTGACTGTCATGGGGCTCGTCGCGGCCATTCGCGAAGGCAAGGATGCGCTATTGGGCAAGCAATGGGGTCTAACGTCTGGCGTTGCCGAAACCTTGACTCAAATGACGAAGGTGCAGATCTATGACCTGGAAGCGATCGACCTCGAGGACCGGGTTAGCTTGGAGCTCAATGTCTCTCACACCGGCGATCTGTACCGGGCACTGGATCGCCTGTCCACCGGTCAGCAGTGCACAGCCATCCTGCACTTGTTACTCCTCGACAATCAGGATCCTCTGGTCGTGGATCAGCCCGAAGACAACCTGGATAACGCTTTCATTGTCGAGCGCATCGTCCAGGAGCTGCGCACGGCCAAAACTGAACGCCAGTTCCTATTCGCAACCCACAACGCGAATATCCCGGTTTTCGGCGACGCGGAGTGGATCGGTGTGTGCTCTGCATCGGAAGGTCGCGCAGAAATGCCGATCGATGCGCAAGGCTCCATCGACATGCCGACGATTCGCGATCAGGTGGCAAACATTCTGGAAGGAGGCAAGGAGGCGTTCATGCAGCGCAAAGAGAAATATGGGTTCGACTACCGATGACTAAACCCGAGCTGCTCGAACTAATTGGTGTCTGCCAGAAAACACCTATTTCGGCTGAGTTAAGGGCGTCATGGCCCTGGTTTGCGTACGTCTGAGGTATCAATTCGAGGGGGTG
>MPNB01000060.1 GCA_002238805.1 Rhodothermaceae bacterium bin80
CAAGCCACCACCCCCTCGAATTGATACCTCAGACGTACGCAAACCAGGGCCATGACGCCCTTAACTCAGCCGAAATAGGTGTTTTCTGGCAGACACTATTTATTCAACAGTGATCATGGCTACTTTGGGGGGATTGGATTTGCGGCGGCCGCGTTGTATTTGGCTCCACGCGATGTGTGGATGGGCTGGTCATCCGAGCAGCGGGACGCATACCGATCCCATGTAATGGGACTGAACCGTTTTTTGATTCGTCCGGGAGTTCGATGCAAAAACCTGGCCAGCTATCTGTTGTCACGGTCCTTGCGGCAGATGAAGGCAGACCTGTACGAGGAACACGCCCAGCGGATTTGGGTGGTGGAGACCTTTGTGGATCCATCGTACTCGGGCAGTTGTTTTCTTGCAGCGGGGTTCCACAAGGTGGGGCAGACGACGGGACGCGGCCGTCACGCTTCAACGAATGCCTGTACACGGAGCAAAAAGGCGGTCTTGTTGTATGAGCTTTCTTCTGGGTGGCGTACCCAGTTGGGCGTTGCTCCCGCACCGATATACCCCACTTTAGAAATTCACGCGGGTCCTTGATGGCGACCAGTGGGCCGCACATGAGTTTGGGGCGGCGGATTTGGGGAACCGGCATCGGACCCAACGTTTAGTGAAGAGTGTCTGTTTGTTGAGTCGTATGCCTGGGGAACCAATTACTTCGAATCTTGAAATGGATCATGCAGCCGTGAAGGGCTATTACCGGTTTATTGAGCATCCCGACACGACGGCGGTGACGCCGGAACGAATTTTGGCTCCCCATCGCCAGCGGACGGTGGAGCGAATTCGGGGGCAGAAGACGGTCCTGTGCGTGATTGACGATACCAAGATTCCCTATCGTACCCGTCCCACGCGTGATGGACTGGAGGTGGTGAGCCGGAATCAGACGACTTCGCAAGCGCGGGGAGTCCAGTTGCACGCGACCCTGGCGGTGAACGATCAGGGACTTCCCCTGGGCGTACTGCGCTGCGGATATCTCCCATCTGATCCGTCAAGTGAGTTTCCAGACCGGCAACGGTGGGAGGATGCGGTCGACGATGTCGTGGACTGTGCCAAAACGGTTCGGCGTTCCACGCGAATGGTGGTGGTTATGGACCGGGAGGAAGACAGTGCGTCCTTGATGGAGCGATGTCTGCGTAGTCAGCGCGTGGATGTGCTGGTTCGTGCAAAGCATGACCGGGTACTCCCGAATGGGAAAAAGCTTTTTGGACTGCTTCGAGGACTCAAGTCTTCTGGAGAGGTCAAGATTCCGATTCAGCGATTGAGTCGTCGGGTCAAGTCAGGTCGGGTTCTGCATGAGGGCCGCGAAGGGGGGGATGCATGTATGGATATCCGTTATTGTGCAGTGGATCTGCCCTGTGGTCAGATGACCGCCGTCCATATCCGGGAAATCCATCGCTCGTCCGGTGCGCTGGAATGGGTCCTGTTGACGAGTCTTCCGGTGAACACCGTTGAGGAAGCGAAAAAGGTCGTTGAGTATTATCTGCTGCGATGGCGGGTAGAAGATACCTTCCGAGTCTTGAAAAGTGGATGCAAAGTGGAGGAATTACGGATGCGGTCGGCCCGGACGCTCCACCGTGCGGTGACGATCTACATGGTGACTGCCTGGCGTTTGATGTTACTGACACTTCTGGGACGTGAAGTTCCCAATGCATCGGTAGAGATGATGTTCACCAAAACCCAACTACGCATTCTGAGCAATCTGGCGGCGGAACATGATTTTCCGGAACCAGACCACATGGCATCGGCAGTCCTGTTGGTTGCACTTCTGGGCGGATATCAACAGGGCAAGAAACGCCCTCCGCCGGGGGTGGAGGTTATGTGGCGTGGCTATCGACGCCTGGAGGTGGGGGCCATGTGTGTGTCACTGGACCTGAAACACCGGGGCGGGGCTCCACCCGAATCCTCCTAACGCCTGGAATCCCGTGACTTGTGTGGAGGCAGAATCTATGACAGGCACTGAATTGAGCCTGTCGTGCAGGGGTTAACCCCTTTCCGGCCTCCGCCACTTTTTTGAGCAGGTAAGCAATGACAACGAAGTCTTCGATCGTAACGCGCCGTACAGACATGGAGACACCGTCAGAATACATCTGTCTCTAATATAAAAACCAGAATGATCGTTCCCGCGCGGGGGGAGCCAGATAGATCAGACGGACCTAACGCCGATTAGCCCAGTACAGGGCGAACCCCAAGACTTAACTTGGCATTGCGTATCTTGGGGCGCTGTCGCCAAGCTCACCCATTGCAGCCTTACGTATGAATCTGATATCCCTAGGAACAGGAACCATCTCGTGGTTGCGATGCTGTGCGTCAGCGGTTTGTTGGTGCTCACCCACTGCGATAGCGGCTTCGTCCCGGACATAGGTCCGTCGCCCTCAGCAAACCCATCCGCCGCACGGGTGCAGACGGTTCAGGAGTGGTACCCTCCCGCGTTATCGGAGGAGCAGAACGCACCCTTGGTTCTTCCAGAGGGGGGGCTATATACGCTTCGTATGATGGTGGATTACTGGAGGTTAAGCACTTTCAGCGCGTCCGAGCGCGAGCGCATGAAACAGGTGGCCGCAAAGTATATCGTGAGCTATGACTACTACACCATAAAGCAGCCTATTATTATAGCCGCGTCGCTTCGAGAGGAGGTATTACTGCAAATGGCACACGCCCTGGTAAATTACGATGCGGAGATGGTGAAGCGTGGGGACACTCCTCCCGAATTGCTGCAGGAAACCGCCGCGAAAGCACTGGCGGGCACGCTTGAAGAGCGACAGTACAGACCGTATGAGGAAAGGCGGCGAAGACGGAATTGAACTTGGGGCGAGGTAGGAGTTTAACGGCAACTCGTTTGGAAATGGTGTCACGTGATCTGGGGCGTGAAACGGATGGCAGTATAATCAATCCTGCATTGGAGGAATACCTGTTTTGGCCAACTCAGCCAGAGCGATAACAAAATGACCAAAGGTGTCAAGTTGTGATAGCTACATATGATGAATCAGCTACTTCGGCAACCTCGAATCCGTCCACTAATTCCGGCTGTATAGAGGAGTTCTGGGGGCAATCAGCGTCAAATATTCACCAGAATACTCCCCGTCATCGTTTCTGGTATCAGCAGACCCATAAGTTTCAGGATTGTAGGAGCCACATCCGCGAGTTACCCGATCATATAGAACCAGAGAATCCATCTCTGATAATCAGATGGGGTCAAGTGCTTGGTGGCTTCGCTTCAATTCGAATTGGCAGAGAGGTATCCTGGAAATAAAAGAGCACGGAATGGGTTTGGTTGCGACTAAACAAAAGGTGTGTGCCAATCGAAGCGGGCCACTTATTCCGATTGAAATATGCAACTCAAATGAGAAAGTCGCGGGTAGCGCTTGAGGGGACGCTGCACCAGCCCAGAATAACTGTATTGATCGCCATTGCCTTGGTACTATTCCTGCAGTCCCGGCACCCAATACTCCCCGAGCGCTGAACGGCCAATTATTTCGACGATGCGCACATGGCGTTCTACTCCGTCCGAGTCGGTCAACCGGAGTACTTCACCGGGAACGAATGGAACGGGCTGCGCTCGCCCCCGATCAACGGAGAGATTCGAAGCGTACAGATAGGTACGATCCAGCGCATCTCGTATGGGATTTAGACGCCCCTTCAACCCGGGAAGATGGCCTGTTGCCTCAGCAAAGATGACACTTCCACCCTGCGGCAGCGGAGTCAGATCAAGAGCAAGTGCACCTGTAGCGGGTAGCCATTCTCGTACCAGGCAGGCTGTATGTCCAAGTGCCGCTCCGAATACGGTCATCGGCAACTCGGTCGTGTACAGATCCACAGTGGCCTCGCCGTTCTCGTCCGTGACCGCCTGTTCCCAAGTTCGGTTCGGAAACAATGCCAAAACATTCGCTCCGGGCAGGGGCTGTCCGTCAACTCTGACAGTGACAACCACGCAGGATGAGATGGAATCCTGCGGTGCGGCGAGGATTCGCAGCAAGACCTCCGCATCGTCAATCAATCGGTACTCCGGCGCCCGTCCTGAAAGCTCTCGGGTTTCACGGATGATTGTGGGCACACCGTCTCCGCGGTGCTCCATGAAGTAGCGTCGATCCGCAGAGCCGCGGATATCGCCCACTCCCATCCGCCCCATTACGGAGGTGATGATCTCGTTTCGCGTTGCTTGCCGCAGAGCCATGCTCTCGAGTGTCAGGCTGTTGGGGAGCGCACCGGGCGATTGGATTTCCAAGCGATCGGAAAACACCGACAGGCGAATTCTGCTGTCGCGGATCGAATAGTCACGATGCACTGCGGCGTTGACAACCGCCTCGAAGATTGCCTTCTCGCTGTACTGCGGCATATCAATCCGTGCGGGAGTCTTGCGAGCAGCAACTTGCATGTTCCGCCCTGCAAACGTTAGTGCATCTGCAATCTGGTGCTGGAGCGGACCAGTGATTTCCCGCGAGTCCACTTGGCCGGTCGTGCGATCCGTTCCGCGATAGCGGGTTGCCGAGATGGTGGCGTTAGGCAGCCATTGCTCGGGATGTCGGGTGCACAACAGTACACCGGCTACGGTCGCGCATTGAACCCCGGATTCATCCGACGCGAGTAGCGCGAGCTTCGCTAGTGCTACCTCCGGCTCGGTAGCATCCTCGGCGCTCAGCATCGGCCTCCATAGTGCGGGATCCAACGTCTCGAACCCGGTTTTCGCCACCGGCTTCCCGTCAAACGACAGATGCCGACCTTGTGCGCGCCACTGCGCTAACCGCATCGGTTCGTCACCAGTCAATCGGCGCTTGCTTGCCCCGACCCGGATCCAGCTTCGACCACCACACTCGCACAGCGAATCGCCCCGGGGCACCTCAACCAAAACGAAAGCTTTGCCATCCAGCTTCCGGCGATACACGTTGATGCGCAGGTTCGGTTTGATGGCGTCAGTGCTCACTTCGACCACTAGGTTGTCGAGCGCGTCCATCTGTTCGCGAGTCAAGTCTTGAAGGAGCCCGTCATCCGTCACACTCATCAAGAGTTGACCGCCGTTCGCATTGGCAAACGCGATCATCTCGGCTGCGAGATCATCGCGACTGGGGCTCGTAGGATGTCTGCCCGAGAACTCCACCCGCTTGAACTCCCATCTGCTGTCCTCGCCCAGTTCCAGCCGCTGCTGGATGTCCTCGTCACGCATCATCACCTGCCACCCCCGAAATCCGCCGCTTTGAGATTCCCGGTAATGGAGATATCAAACTTGGTACCCTCGGACTGCTGTTCACTCAGTTCAGACATCAACCGCTTCATCTTGTCCTCGAATAATTTGCCATTACCCTCCTGTGGCTCCACGTCCACATACCGTCCGATGTGAGCACATGACCGTGCTTACGCACTTCGTTCAGCGGAGTGCCTCTACAGAAACCTGCCACATCCGCGTCGTAGCCACACTCTTCCGCTCTCCACACACGATAGATACCTCTAGCGATGTCCTTGTCGATCAGCTCACGGTGCGTCCGCTGATCGTGTCTCACTGATCCAGAGCAGACGCCACATAAGCGGTCTGTCAACATGCCTCAAATTAGCGGCAGCAACGTCTCGGCAGAACGGCGTACATGCATATCATAAAAATCGGCACTGAATACGCTGCTACCATGATCCTCCAGGAATTTACGCTCCGAATCCGATATCCCCTCGGGATTGGAATCCACGCTGCCCGGAAATCGGTTCGCCGGCGTACGATCAAGTGGGGGACAAAATTCGACCGAGATCGCACCGTCGTAACCAACCTCTTTTAGCGCCTGTACTATTGCCGGCCAATCTAAACAACCCATGCCACAAGCCATGCGGTTGTTATCTGCAACGTGAAAGTTCACCAGGCGATCTCGTGCCTCGTGAATTGCGGCAATCGGATCATCCTCCTCAATATTCATATGAAAGATGTCTAGGCAGACCCCACAATCCGGGGCTACAGCCTCAGCCAAGGCTAACGCCTGAGCACCCCGATTAATGAAATAGGTCTCGAATCGATTAATGGGCTCAATGCCAACCTTAACCCCACACTGACGCCCGTGCTCATTGATCTCCCTCAAAGCAGCAACACACCAGTCCCACTCTGTCTCTGGAGTTGAGTCCGGAACGATTTTGCCGACCGTGCTGGGTACCACCGAAATAACCTCTCCACCCAATTCGCCCACCATCGTGACGCAATCCTTCACATAAGTCACTGATTTCGCTCGCTGATCCTCGTCTTTTGCAAGAAGATTGCGCTCATCCAGCATCAAGGTAACACTGCCCCAACAACGCACCCCATAGTCATCTAGAAGCTTCCTGACCTTGCCGGTATCGTATTTGTAGGGCTCGCCTTGAATTTCAAGGCCCTTATAACCGTACTTGGCTAACCGCTCAACGGTAACCTCTATCGGTTCGACTTTCATCCAGTTGTGAATCGCAAGATGCATTTTATTTTCGGGTTAACAATTTCGGTGTGTTTCGAAAATACAACTCCAAGCTTAGCTCTCTGCACTTATGTGTCACGCGTTGTCTTTAGTTCATGGCGCGCCGCCAATCGACGAACAATCTCATCTGTACTAACGCCCACGAGAATGACCGTGCCAATGATAGCGAACTCCAACTGTGTTGGAATACCCAATATGTTAATTGCATTATAAAGGAGTCGCAGCACCGCTGCTCCGATTACCACACCAAAAATGGATCCCTCCCCCCCTCGCAGACTGCACCCTCCAAGAACCGCTGCTGCTATCGCATACAGTTCGTAAAAATTACCGTGTACGGCTGGCTGAATAGAATTCACATCGAGTGAAAACAGCAACCCCCCAAATCCGGCGGTCATCACGCCGATCACATAGGCTACCGTGATCATCCGACTCGTATTGATACCACTAAATCGCGCTGCCTCCTCGTTGTGCCCAAGTGCCAACAGGTAGCGCCCCCAAACAGTGCCGTGCAGAAACCCCGCGGATAAAAAAGCCAAAACAATCAGGATCACAAACGGAATCGGAAGCCCAAAATCTCCAGCGATGGGAATACGACCAATAGCCAATTGTCGTAAACCATCAAAAGCTGAACCGAAACCCTGTGTTTGATCACCAGCAAGCCAACGGGCAAGCCCACGGTAAATCAGTAATCCACACAATGTCACAACAAACGGCTGCAGGTTGAGCTTAGTCACCAAAACTCCGTGAAAAATGCCCATAGTCAGGAGGATACCAAACAAGATCAGCAGAACGAGTACCAGTGACATGCCAACATCGACCAGCAACATCGGCACAAGAACACCAACAAGGGCAATAACAGATCCAGTGGACAGATCAATCCCGCCAGTTATAATGACGAAGGCTGCTCCGATACTTATGATCCCGAAGAGACCTGTCCATCGCAGCGTATTCTGCAGATTGTAGGCGGTCAGAAAGTTCGGCTCTAGGATCGCTGTGAGCACAAACACGGCCACTAACACTCCAAGTATTCCGAATAATTTTTTCATGCAGCTTCCCCAATACTTTCCTCTTCAGTGGGTGACTTATGAACCGTTCCGGTTGCTAATTGCATCAACGCCTTTTCAGTGAGTTCGGTATGGTCCAGTTCTCCGACTATGGTGTGATCCTGCATTACCAGCACGCGATCGGAAAGTGCAATGATTTCGTCAGATTCACTGCTAACTAACAGGATCGCCATCCCTCTAGCAGCCAGTTCATCAATGGCTTTGTAGGTCTCCTGTTTCGCTCCCACATCGATACCACGCGTAGGCTCATCCAGTAACAGAACGTGTGGATGTAGAGTAAGCCATTTGCCCAGTACGACCTTTTGTTGGTTACCACCGGATAAGTGACGCGTTGGTTTACCCGCCTGTACACCCTGGATATTCAGTTGACCAACCATTCCCTTTGTCACACTATTCTCCCATGTGCGATCCAACAGCTTCCAACCCAAATAATGTCGGTACAATGCTCCCAGACTAAGATTGGGCTGTGTGGACATGTCCAGTATTAGGCCCTGCTTCGCCCGATCTTCGGGTACCAGTGCGATACCTGCCGCTATGGCGTGGTGAGGGGATTTCAGCTCAACGGGTCGGCCGGCTACAGTCACAAGTCCGCTCTTCGGCATATCCACGCCAAAGAGTATTCTGAGCAACTCCGTACGTCCCGATCCAACCAAACCAGCCAATCCGACGATCTCACCTTCATGCAGGCAAAAAGAGAGGCTACGTTTTTTTGTGCTCCTTGTAACAAGGCCTTCCACACGCATTACCACGGGACCTGGTTCATTGCGCTTCCGAGTATAAATACGATTCACTTTCCGCCCTATCATGCACCTCACCATTTCATCCCGTGTGACAGATTCCTGTGCCAGTCTCCCGGTGATTCGTCCGTCACGAAGTACAACTACACGGTCAGCAATCGACATCACCTCCCGCAATCGGTGAGATACATACAACACGCTTACCCCCCGCTCCTGCAACTCACGAATTACACCAAACAGTACCTCGGCTTCCTCTTCTGCCAGGCTCGAAGTCGGTTCATCCATGATCAGAAGCCGTGCGTTGGACGCTAATGCACGGGCCACCTCTACTAACTGTCTCTGCCCTATCGGGAGTGCTGCAACCAGAGTTTGTGGATCGCACTTGAGGCCCACACGCTCCAAGTATTTTAATGCCTGTGTACGAAGTGTGCGCTTGTTGATCCAGCCTGCACGGGCTGGCTCACGACCCAGATAGAGGTTTGCGGCAACACTTAAGTTTGGAAGCAGGCTGAGCTCCTGGTGAATCAGCGCAATGCCTGCAGCATGTGCCTGCTTTACGGATGCAAACGCTTGAACTTGACCATCCAGATGAATCGTACCCTCATCGGGTAAGAGCACACCTGCCAGGATGTTCATAAGTGTGCTCTTACCGGCTCCATTCTCACCAATAACCGCGACAACCTCCCCATACCCGACACGCAGGTCTACGGAGTCGAGAGCGAGCGTCCCAGGAAACCGCTTTGTGATCCCCTGAACCTCAAGTAGCGGTATCTCCCCCATGCACAAGCATCTCACTTAGTTGCCGATGATATCCTCCAGTTCGGCCTCAAAAACATCAATGTTATCAACGGTGATACGCCGTGCGGGGATGTCTATAAACTGGTTTTCGGGAATCACCGACTGATCACCGCGTGCAAGTGACGCCAGTACACGAACAGACTCGTACCCATACCGATAAGGATTTTGAACCACGGTTCCAACAATCTCACCATCACGGATGGCCTGCAATGTTGCAGCGTCCTCATCAAAGCCAACAATAGTTATCTCATTCAGCTTCCCAGCCTCACGTACAGCCTCCAATATTTGAGGTGGATTATACACGAAAAGACCAACCATTGCATCCAGCTCTGGATATCGCGCCAATGCGTCCTCCACTTGTCCCTTCGCCCGTGCAAAATCGAACTGATCAACTCGCGTATCCAGGATTGTATAGCGCTCATTTGCTATAACTTGATCAACCGGATCGCGTCGACTGTTATCATGACTGCGATCCATGAGTTCATCAATTACACCCTGACGGCGTAGATCCGCATTAAGCTGACCCAACAAACCAATAAAAAGCACAACTTCACCTCCCTCAGGCATGGCTTCCTTCAACAATTGACCACACATCCGCCCAGCCTCATAGTTATCCATCCCCACGTACACCAAACGCTGGCTTTCTGGAGCGTCAGAGTCATGCGTAATCAGATAAGTGTTTTGTGCGATTTCGTCTAGGAGTCCCGCTTGATTTACGGGATCAGATGGGCTGATTGCAATCCCATCCACACCTCGGGCTAAAAGGCTCTCGACCATCCGGCTCTGCCCCGCCGGGCCATCCGGGGGCATCATGACCGATACCTCTACATCAAACTCTTCTGCGGCTGTGTTAGCACCGCGATCCGCAATCACCCAGAAGGATGCGATACCATTTGTGACAAAGCCAACTTCGGGACGATCGGCTTCGTCCGAAGATCCACAAGCAGCCAGGAAAAGTACCAGGAACCCGATCACCACACAATGAACGTAATGGCTTGCTCGTTGCAGCATTGGAATTTGGTATATCATCGACTATAGACCATAGGAGCGTCCGCCATTCACCGTAACGAATTGTCCCGTTACAAAAGAAGCCTCATTACTTGCAAAGTAACAGGCTGCGGAGGCTATGTCATCCGGAGTCCCCCAGCGACCCGCAGGCACTGTCCGCAGATAAATTTCCTTCTTTGACTGTGACTCCGACTGGTGGCGCTCAACCGGAATCCATCCCGGAGAAATCATATTCACCGTTATCCCAAACGGTGCAAGCTCGGTTGCAAGACTACGTGAAAGTCCCACCTGCCCTCCTTTAGCAGCTGCGTAAGCAGTGAATGGCGCAACCCCCAACGAAAAAACCTCGCTGATGATATTAATAATGCGCCCCCACCGCTGTTGCTTCATATGGGGAATACAGGCTTTCGTCAGTAAGAATGGACTCTTCACAAAAAAATCCAACATCCGCTCGTAATCCTGCCACGTATAATCCTCAATCCGCCGTTGCGGCTGATCGGGAGTCGCATTCGGTATCAAGATATCAATAGGGCCTAGTTTCTGAAAGACCTGCGAAACCAGCGTACGAACACCGTGTTCTTCCGATACATCTGATCTGAACAACATTGCCCGGGTACCCGCAGCCTCAAACTCGGCCAGGGCACTTAGCGCTCGCACTTCATTGTTCGCATAGTTGAGGGCAACGGTGGCTCCCGAACGAGCCATCGCGTGCGCCATCGCCTTACCAAGACCGGTTGTACTGCCCGTAACCAGCGCTACACGCCCTTCCAGGTTCATTTACGAAGTGTTCTTTCTCTTTCTTGGGTAAACTAATGCAATTTTGCCATCTTTGGAGCTGTTCAGTTTTACGGCCCTGGAGTGATTATTACTTGAGTAGGAGCCACACGAACCCTACAGACTAGACAGAGCCGCACGGCGAGCGTCTTGCTCTTGGCACCTCCCTGATCCGTGAAATTGGCATACCTGCTACCGCAATGTACGGGTAGTGTGGTATATAATTCTCTTTTCAACCTTCTTGTACCGTTGCATGGCCAACCTCACGCGAGAATCCCTCTGATGACATTTCCACCTACATCTGTGAGCCGGATATCGCGTCCACTGAAGCGATATGTGAGATGCTCATGCTCCAGACCCAACAGGTACAACATGGTTGCATGTAAATCATGGATCGTGGTCACATTTTCAATAGCCCGATAGCCATACTCATCGGTAGCACCGTACACAGTACCTCCTCTGATTCCTGCCCCCGCCAGCCAAATGCTGAATGCCGACGGGTTATGGTCTCTTCCGTCGGTACCCTGCGCAAAGGGGGTTCGTCCAAATTCCCCGGCCCAAATCACGAGAGTATCTTCAAACATACCACGTGCCTTTAAGTCTCTGATCAGGCCTGCTATGGGCTGATCTACGGCAAGGGCGTTGCGCTCATGGCCTTCTTTGAGATTTGCGTGCTGATCCCATCTATCAGCCTTCACATTTGGACAGGTTAACTCAACAAACCGCACGCCGCGCTCAACCAGTCGTCTGGCCAGCAAGCACTGCGCAGCGTAAATACGTGTGTCAGGTTCACTTGAATCCATCCCATACAACTTCTTGGTCGCTTCCGATTCCCCTGAAAGGTCGGTCAGTTCTGGAACCGAAACCTGCATCCGATAGGCCAACTCATAATTGGTGATTGCTGATTCCACCTGATCAGAATTACCGATACGACCAAGCAAATGCTTGTCCGTTTGGCTCATAAGATTCAACTTGCGTCGCTGCAGCTCCGAAGTCGGCTCTTTGGGCTCAATATTCGCCAGGGGAGTATCACCGGCCCTGAAAATAGATCCCTGATACGACGCAGGCAGGAATCCACTGTTAAAATTATCCAGACCCCCCGGCGGAATCAGTCCACCATCCAAGACTACGTAACCTGGCAGATCCTGGTTCTCCGTCCCAAGCCCATAGTTTATCCAGGCACCCATGGAAGGGCGTCCTTGGATCCCTATCCCTGTGTGAAGAAAATAGTTGGCATTCGTGTGCTCTGGAAAATCCGCTACCATAGATCGGATGATTGCAAGATCATCCACGCATTCACCTACATGCGGGAAGAGATCACTCACCTCTATACCGCTCTCGCCATAGCGCCGAAAATCCCATGGACTTTTCAGGATTGTGCCAATGCTGTTGAATTGAGTGGCATCAACCGTAAACTTGTCGTACGGACTGTCCCCATGCTCTTTGGCAAGGCGCGGTTTGGGATCAAAGCTGTCAACCTGTGACACACCACCGTCCATGTACAGGAATATGATGCTCCTTGCCTTGGGGACCAAATCACTCGGGCGCGGACGCAAAGGGTGAGGCCCTGATGGGGCAACTTGCTTAATGATATTACCGAAGGCAGAACTTCCCATAAGCCCCATAAGTGCCACACCGCCGAACCCATTGCGACACATGGTAAGCATTTCTCGTCGTGTCATTCGACACGTTAACCTGTGTGGACCTTTCATCAGATCATGTAAATAAATTCTTTTTGATTGAACACCACATGGCAATATGCTGCCCAGAGCTCTGCGGCATGCATGATCTCTATGGACCGCAGGCCAAGTGCCTCGGCCTCTGTGCCTATAAAGGCCTGAGCTTCCTGCAACTCATTCGGGTCTGGAAGTCTGGACAGCGCCCTTAAGTAAATATGCCTCACGCGATCCGCAATGTCAAGATGGGGTTGCTCCACCAGTGCGTCTCCCCAGTGAACAGCCTGCTCGGCAACAAACGCGTCATTGAGCAACGTAAGGGACTGTGCAGGCACATTGCTGGAGTTACGAGCCCCGAACGTAGAGAACGGGATCGGCATATCAAAGGCGA
Organism: Rhodothermaceae bacterium bin80; assembly: GCA_002238805.1. Lineage (GTDB taxonomy): Bacteria > Bacteroidota > Rhodothermia > Rhodothermales > Bin80 > Bin80. The sequence continues at coordinate 12,904 of MPNB01000060.1, forward strand.
GCATCATCGGCGAGAGAAAATTTCGGCGTATAGCAATGTAGATACTTCGCCGACCATCTCCATCCAATGGTCCGTTAACAGCGGGTTGTCCTCTACCCGTCATAAATTCCGTTAAATGAATTGGTACCGGCGGACCAAACATGGTGGTGTCTAGCGCTCCCGACACCGCCAAAATACCATCACGAATCGCCTCGGCCTCCAGCCTCCGTACAGGATAGTGCGACAACAGTAGATTCGAGGGGTCAAGTTCAGCGGCATTTTCCGGGACCTGAGTAGAACGCTGAAAAGCCTCCGAGAACAGGATCTCCCGGAGCATGGATTTCATTGACCAATTCAGCTCCACAAAGCGCAATGCCAGATAATCAAGCAGCTCTGGATGCGTCGGAAGACTCCCCTGCCCCCCAAAATTGTCTACGGTCTCTACAATCCCTCTCCCGAAAACATGATGCCACAGACGGTTTGCCATAACACGTGCAGTGAGAGGATTGGCAGGATCTATAATTGCCTCGGCGAACTCCAGTCGCCCGCTGGACGTCTTGTTAAAAGTACTACCGGTAGGATCAAGTGCGGTCAAGAATCTATGCGGTACTGGGTCCCCCACAGGGGTTTTATAGTTGCCGCGCCCAAAGACCGCACTCGTAACCACGTCCCCTTCAGTCATACCAATAAAGAACTCCGCGGCGGGCATGGCCTGTTTGATCTCCTGTTCCTGACGAACCACATCATTAACTAGTGGCCGCTCCAGCTCACCGGATTCCAAAGCCTGGTTAATGGCTGACACCTGTGCAGGACTAGCTTTCTGTGCAGCCCAGGCACTTACAGATTGCGGGAGTGGGGCCTCTTCAAATTCCCGGCGCGGCAGTGAGGGAGCATCCTCGTTGTGGGCTACGGCATAAGCAATTTCAAAGTAGGACGAATCATTAACTACCAGCATGTGCCGATCGGTAAGAAATTGTGTCTGGTCGTAGGTCCCGACAAGTAACTCTATATAGGCTTTATGCCCCTGCCACAAATCTAAAGGGAACCGATAGGGTTTTAACTCATCACTGCTGAGTTCTTGATCAAGCTCGCCGTGAATCGGAGCTCGTATAAGCTGAAAATTATCAACCACAAGTCGCAGCGCTGACTTATAGCCTTTTGCCATGACCGTGATCGTATCATGGGCTATCGTGAAAGTGGGTGAGCGCAGTGCCCCTGGAATACCCTTTGATATATGCCGGCTGCTCGCCACTCCCTCAGAAAGCTGCACCAAACGGGCATCCTCTATCACGGGGGGACCGTGAGAGGTGCCACCTTCAAATGCTGCACCGTCCACAAACCACCCGTCAAGCTCTCCATCCCGAAAATCGCCCAGTAATTCCCATGATGCGGTTGTATCCCGGTCGGTCGGCAGATTCTTTGTCATACTGGCCGGAATGGCTGGAACCATGTCCAAGGATGACTGCCATCGGTTAGCTATATCCAGGCGCAACGTCTTATTGAAATCAATCAACGAGCGCAGCCCGGCCACATAGTCTTCCGACAGAATGGGGACAGGCGTGAAGCGCGCACTCTCAATAATGCCATACAGCGAGTAATAATCCGTGGTCGGAATTGGATCGAACTTATGGTCGTGACAACGCGCACAGGCCACGGTTAGCCCCTGAAATGTTTTGGTGGTCACATCAATAATGTTATCTATGCGCTCAGCTTCATCAATGCGCGTATCAACTGGACTGTGCTTTCCTTCACCGAGTGCCAAGTACGCGGTCCCAATAGCAGACTCGTTAAACCCCTCTTTTGAATTGCGTCTGGGCTCCTTTAGAACATCTCCCGCAAGGTGTTCCAGGATAAACTGGTCGTAGGGAACATCCTCGTTGAAGGCCCGGATCAGGTAATCCCTGTACTGCCACGCACCTTGGATTGTAAAATCAAACTCATGCCCTTTTGCCTCAGAATATCGTACAAGGTCCATCCAGTGACGCGCCCACCGCTCACCAAACGCTGGAGAAGCCAAGAGGGTATCCAATACCCGTTCATAGGCCTCGGGGGATTCATCTTTCTCAAATGCCTCGACGACCATTGGAGAAGGAGGCAATCCGGTCAATACGTAAGACGCGCGTCGAATCAGACTGGCTCTCGACGTCAAGGCCGCAGGCTCAATGCCGCTTTTTTCGATGTTTGCCTGCAAAAATGCGTCAATTGTAGCCTGATCCGACGGGCTTTCCGGCGGAATCAATGCCCAGTGGGTCTTGTATTCCGCACCCTGATCAATCCATTTGGAAAGAAGCGCGATTTCGTATTCAGTAAGTATTTTGTTGATCTGAGGCGGAGGCATGCGCTCCTCCGGATCGTGAGCACTGACGCGCTGAATGAGCAAACTGCGTTTTGCATTACCCGGAACAATAGCTCGCCCGCCAGCACGCCGGGCAGTGGCGCCATCATAGGTGTCTAGACGTAACTCCGCCTCCCTAGTGCTGATGTCAGGCCCATGACATACATAACAGGTATTAGACAGAATGGGCCGTACATGATAATTGAAATCTACCTGGTCAGGTAGATCTTGACCTAAGTCTGAACGAGCACACCCCTGCAACAAGATTGCAACCACGGCAACAATGCAAAAGGTGAGGCGGTAAACTAATTGAACATTCATGAGCTACTCGCTTAACGCACACACCTATACAAATTACGGCGGAAAGTAATGGCAATTACCACCAAGTGCATACATTCTAGATTTATTCTACTCTTCCTCTGGGCCTTACTTATCCTCGGCTGCAAAGACAGTTCAGTCGTAGTACAGGAGCCCGAACCCAGCAATGAATACACGCCGCTGCGCTCTGTGGCACCATTCCCTGTGGGGGTTGCTCTCCAATCAAGCCGTTTGGGCTCTGCACTCCACTCACAACTCGTCCGCACAGTCTTTAACAGTGTGACTGCTGAGTACGAGATGAAGATGCGGCACATGACGAGTCCTTCGGGAGACTACATCTGGGACCCCACCGACGAACTGATTGCCTTTGCAAAGGAATATGATATGCAGGTCCACGGCCATGCGCTGGTCTGGCACCAATCCACACCATCCTGGCTGGAAAACTTCAGAGGGACCGATGCTGAGTTTGAGGACGCTGTTAAGAACTACATCACTAACGTAGTTGGGCGCTATAAAGACGATGTCGTAAGCTGGGATGTGATTAATGAAGCTTTCGAAGACGGATCAGGAGCGCTGCGCAATTCTGTGTTTCGCAGACGAATGGGGCCGGACTACATAGCCCGGTTGTTCCAGTATGCCAGGGATGCCGACCCCGATGTGCTGCTTTTCTATAACGATTATGGTACGATCTGGGATACAGCCAAGCGAGACGCGATGTTGTCCATGGTAGATGACCTTCAAACCCGTGGCGTACCGATTGATGGCATCGGGCTGCAGATGCATATCACCTATAACACACCTCCCTTGAGCAACATTGTTGCAGTAATGGATGCCGTAGTTCAACGTGGCCTTCTGGTCCATATCTCTGAAATGGATGTCCGCGTCAACCCCCAAGGTGATCTGTCTGAGTTCACGAGTGTACGGAGCGAACTTCAAAAGCAGCGCGTAAAGGACATCGTAACCGCCTTCATGGACCTGCCTGAAGCCAATCAGTTTGCAATCACGTGGTGGGGGTTACGTGATCCAGAGAGTTGGCTGATTGATTTCTGGGGTAATCCGGAGTGGGGTCTACTGTTCGATGCAGAGTACAGACCCAAGCCGGCCTATGAGGGTTTCCTTGAGGCACTCACGGGAAATTGATCTCCTTCGATGTTACCTGGAAAAAATCACCACATGTCCCATGAAGATGAGACCTCAGCATTTACCGAGTAAAACAAAAACTTACGCGGCAAAAACAACGAAACCGGAGTGATCTATATCCAGTAGCTTCAAAAGGACGTACAGGTAACCAAGTGTGCAGGTGAATATCAAGCAATCAGATGGCTACAGATAGCTAGAAGGAGATAGATCTGGTTTTTCCCTCCCGATCAGAGAATACTAGTTTCCTCCGTCCACGTCCATACTCAGGATACTTCAATTGCTTACACACCAAAAATATCACTGGAACATACACACAGAAACACGTTAACGGCCACCCCCATGAATCAATATCAGATACCGACTGAGCAACCCCTAAACCCAGACAAGCTACCCAAACACAAACGCATAAATAACCAACCTTACTTCTTATCTCCATTTCTGCGATCAAACCCGCAAATGCAAAAATAAGACATCCTGCAACGAAAGCAGAAATTGTGACAAACAGGAATTCAGTCCCGCCATAATTAGGATCAGTTGTATCCCAATCCCAATACATTCTCCAGCTTATCAAAGGGAAAAAGAAACCCGCGAGTAATCTTTTCAAGATTTGCATTCTATCCCGTTTGACCCTCCAAATGTGCAATAAATTTTCCCCACAGTTTCCGATACATCCTACCAAATCCGTCTCATTACGTCATAGTGCCCGCCAATAATCACACACCCAGCACTGAATCCACAAACACCTACAGTGGTTCCATTTGCAGCATCTCCACCCACTACACTACATTTAACTAATTTGTGCTTGCCAGAAAATGATATTGGTCGTGGGATTATATGATGAATTCGGGGATTTGGGGGCAGATTGGGTTGTTTCTGGTGGGTTTGGTCAGGATTCAGCATGTATTTGGGGTTTTCATCGAGTAGGAGTTGTCAGCGTAGGGAGTTTAGTGAATTTGTGAATCTGGTGGTAATTTTTGGGAGGAGGTCTGATTTGGGCGTTTAAGTGTGTACATTCGCCCCTTTGTTGCCATGCGGGTAGTAATGGAAGCCCAACGCGCGTTCGGGCAGGTACCGATTGAAGAGATGGAGTTTTCTCTCGGAAGCCGGGATGACATTCCGGTGGTATTGCGTGGTTTGCGTTCGATTTACAAGAATGCAAAGACGCGAGGGAAGATTTTCGAGCTTTTGGAAGGGGGCGTGTCTTTGGGAGTCAGTCACAAATTGGGACGCCGCGGGATGGATCTGTGAAGAATTTTCGTTCTGGGGGTGGTGAAGCAGGCACTCAACTGCGACTACGATCGACTGGCGCATATGGCGAACTTCGACAAGCTATTGCGCCAGATGCTTGGGCATGGTGGTTGGCGCGAGGGGGTGGAACCGGAATACCATGTACAGACCATCATAGACAATGTGGGTTTGTTATCGGAGGAGTTACCGGGAAAGATCAACGAGGTGGTGGTGACGCATGGGCACGCAGGACTTACGAAGAAGGCCCAGCAGGCAGGATTACTGTGCAGGGTGGATTCGGCGGTGACGAAGACGCATGTTCATTGGCCTACGGATGTCAGTCTGCTCAGGGATGGGGTGGGTTGATTGCTTCGGGAGACGGCGCGTGTGAGCCGTGCGCATGGCCTGCCGGGCTGGCGCAAGGCGTCTGATTGGGCAAAGCGGCTTGATCGGCTGTTTCAAGGGGTACGCAGGTCACGGGGCTGACGCCGTCGAGATCGCGTGCGCAAATATCTGCGCCACTGCGGAAAGCTGGTGAAGAAGGCTCAGGCTTCGCAGCGGAGGTTGGGTGCAGATTGCAGTGCACAGGGGCTGTACTACCTGGGATGCAGCTTGAAACTGATGGATCAGGTGAATCGGCGGTTGTTCAAGGGCGAAAAGATTCCGCATTCGGAGAAGATTTTCTCGGTTCACGAGCCGCACACGCGTTGGATCAGCAAAGGTAAGGCGGGCGTACAGGCGGAGTTGGGATTACCGGTCTGCGTCCTGGAAGACCAGTATCAGTACATTCTTCACCATCAGGTGCTCTACGAGGGGGTAGATTCGTCGATGATCGTGGATTATTACGGGAGGCCAAGGCGTAGTATCCGTCCCTGACTTCGTGCAGTATGGATACGGGGTATTCATCGGAACACAACCGGAGCGCATTGGAGCAGAGTTTGGAACTGGTGATCATGCCGAAGCGGGAGCGTTTATGCCCTGCGGACAAGGAGCGCGCATCCGTCCCGGACTTTGTGGAGGGTCAGCATCCGGCAGTAGAATCCGCGATCAACAATTTGAACCAACGCGGACTGGACTTGGTGCGTACGCATGGTAAGGAGGGGTTCGGTCGCACGGTGGCACTATCTGTGGTAGCGGCCAACGTGCATCGTATTGTCTTGCCGTTGAAGCGGAAAGAGGAACGGCTAAAGCGCTGGCGTCAGGCCCGAAAACGAGCGGCGTAGTGCCGCTGTAATCCTACCGAAGGGATTTGAACAGGCTCCGCCATAAGCGGAAAGACCGATGTACGCCGGTTTGGCACGCATGGCCGCGTCCCAGCTGCATCGGAGAGAAAAAATGTCTTCCAGCGGCCGTTCAGCAAGCCGAATGACGCACAATTCCCCTGAAACTCCGCCAACGACGCCACAATTACGGGCCCAGATTATTATGAGTATAGCAAGAATCGCAAAAACTGACTATTCTCTGACAAGCACTAATTCAGCCCAAAAATCGCTACGCGTGACAAACTTGGGGCTGGGTCAATACGCCGATGACTGGTTCTATGCTTGTTGTCCCGAGCCGGCACGAGGCAGCCACCTATACCCGCTGCATTGAAGCCATCGGAGGTTTGCGATGTGGATCTCCAGCAACCCATAGCGGGAGGAGATGCAACCATTGCCACCACTTAGCATAGCATTTCAGAACATAGGTATAATATGAACCTCTTGTAAGCTGGTTTGTGACGTGTTGTGGTACGACAATGGCTGCGCGAGACATGTTACAAGCCTTTCCGGGGCCTTAAGCCAGATGTAGGAGCGTTGTGCTCGATCAAGCGGTAGGCCTGTTTGCTGGATCGGGTGTCTGTTACATTTGTTGTTGGTGAGGGTATTCGGCCCTATCAATATCATCCACGTGCTGCCAGCGATGATCCGCTATGCCCCAGCTAATTACTGAAAAACACTTGGAAACCGCAGCAGACCTGTGGGAACATTTAAGTCCCACCAAGTCACCGAGCAATACTATATATACAGGGGGCAGGCAAAGGCCGAATGGGGCCTTGTTCCGACGATTTTGCACGAGGAGACGACGGCATTACTCAGGAGGATACAGGGGAAGGAGATGACGGCTGACGAACAGGTCTGGATGGAATTCTATATGCTGCGGACATTTGTAGAGTGTTGTGATGAGGTGGGAGTTAGCATCAGCAAAGTTTCACCGGAACTCCGCGACAAGACAGGAGCGGGATGCCATAATCTACGCGTAGGCATACGCTATCCCTGCACTTGGCCAGATGAGTCTTATCTTGAAACCATGGCCTTGGCACAGCACCACGGACTTCCAACGAGGCTACTTGATTGGACAACCGATCCCTATGTGGCCGTCCGGTTTGCTGTTAGTGATGCGTTACGATTAAGGGAGGTCGGTAAGCTTGATGATGGCCAGAGAATGGCGGTGTGGGAATTGAATCGCAATCAAGTTAGAGTACTGGAGGTCCCCAGGTCCATCTCGGTAAACATGGCTGCCCAATCCGGGGTTTTTACGGTTCACACCCATAGGGGCGAAAAAGGACAGCCGATGGAGGTTTGTAGCTTTGAAGATGAATTGCCCGATGCCCCGGAGATCCCCCTCCGGAAATTGACCGTACCCCCTAGAGGAATTGCCTACCCTGTATGAGCTGTCCGAGCGAAGTGATTTTAGTTTTGCACGATTATTTCCCGGAGTAGGCGGCGTGACCAAGGCTGTGTTAGACAGGTTTCGATACTGGTCTGCCTTACCTCCAACGCTGACCTAATGAGTGCGTGGGAAACGGGACAGATTTCAGGTTGGGCGCAGACAAGGGGTATACTGGAATTCTCGGTCATGAGAGTATCGCATAGGGCCCGTACGTGTCGGGTTTTACGATCAGCTGCAAAACGCGTGTCTCTGCCATCAAGTGCCAGAATTGTTAGGCGTTCTTGGCATTGCCGACCTCGCCGTGTCGAATAGCCGACTAGGAAGCAATGCGGGCCTTTAATGTCTATTGGGAGCGTGAACGACGATTGAGAGGAGGACAGTGCGCTGTTTCGGGTGACGGCGGCGACATGGGAGAAGACAGCAGATGCATGGGACTAGGTGGCCAGCACGAAAGGGGCGCGTGTGCGCCACAGTTATCACTCAGATCGCGCAAACCATCTCGGGTCGTTTGATGATGCGACCACGGCCGCGAGACCGGCACTTCAGGAGCTCCAATCGGGTCAAAAACGGCCCGCGGATGCCGGTTTTTACCATAATTCCGGATTACCGGCGTTTTGTTTGCTGGGTTCCGGCCCTAGCTAGGGCTCCGGTGCACAGCTGACAAGAGATTTTCATCCGACAGACGATCCGATAACCAAGACATCCATATCACCGACCCTGTTCCTGGCGGTCATGTTCGTCCTTGCGGTCGCGCCGCGTGATCTCTTACAGCTACAGCGAACCGGTTGAGGAATTGATCCGTGCAAAGCAAGATCAATGTTTCCCAGAATTCACCCGCGCACCACAGGTGGCGTTTCCTTTTATCCATTCTTTTGTTGCTTGCGGAACTTCGTCTGCTTAGGCATCAACATGATTCCTGTCCCATTTACCCCCTTTGCCGGATGTCAGAGTGGAGGTCCTCCTTTGACCAGATTTGAAGGTTCTCCGATAATTGACAGTTTGCTAGTTTCTGCTGCCCACTTTGTAGTCAATACGGAAATTGAAGCGGAAAAATGGGTTGCAAGCACCAGATTGGGTTTTGAGACTATTTCATTAATCCTTGGCAGACCAAATCGTATAATCGCGATACGGGATAGTGTATATGTTTCTAATTGTCAATCTGTAGCGATCTTTGCGGTAGAAAAGGAAACATCTCCACGACAGACACGCAGAGATATTACGAGGCACTGATGAAAAGATACACATACCCTTTGACTTTTTGAAAGCGATGTTACCTCACAATCTTATACGCCACAATGTAAGGCCCACTCGTTTCATCGTAAAAACTGGCATATACTCGGTCTTTTTTAATTACCTTCAAGAGTAGACCTACAGGTAAGTCCAATTTGCCCTCCAACTGTCCAGTTGGATTAACTATTAACCAAGTGGCTAATTCATCTCCAGTGTCAGGGTACTTTCTAATCCATATCAAACCTTGATCGTCAACAATAAGTGCATCAAACGCTGGTTTGGTTTTAGGGATTGATTCAGACTCGAGAACCCACTTACGAATACTTTTTGAACTATGGGCTACTATATCCGCAAGTTCTTTTCGTGTAACCGACAAGGCTTCATGCCCAACTCTAATTGATCTCAAATGATCGCCATGTTTTGACATGATTGCTATATCAATTACATCATTCCATGCAGCATACAATTGGTTATTGTCAAAGATGAAGAATGGACTTCTCCCAAAAGGAAGTGGCATAATAGAAATAGTCGATCCGCTCCTTGACTGGGAGGTCTTAATCAACCTTTCACCGGCCGGCAACTCCGCAAGTGATTTCTTCGCTAAGCGCCCTTGTCTATTGACCAAATTGACGAAGACAAGTCTAGATTCATCAGGATCATATCCACCAGGTTCTCCAGGAGGAAAGTACGCGGTATTATATTGGAACAGATATCCATCTTTGACAACACCAAGCAAAATTTGAGCGCTTGATCGATATACATCCTCACCCTCATCAACTGTTACTCTGAGGCCGTGAGAATATCGCCTGGTTTGGGGTTCAAAAACCGATATCCGATCTGTAGGGGAATCATATACATAGATTGAGTCTCCTGGCCCTATGACTATATTGCTACTATTATTGAACTCCCCAGGCCCAACGCCTTCAGACCCCACAAACCCAATAAACTCTCCATTACCGGAAAACGAATAAACTGGTGACTCTCCATACCCCCCGACAAATAGATGGTTGGTGCTATTAACTGCCAACCGTAGGTCTTCATGGTCTTGAAAAAAAATACTGTCCCCCTTGCTCTCGTCACCAATTCGAAATATTTCGGTTAGTTCATAGGGGGAAGTAATTGTCTGGGCGTCTGAAAATGCCAGAGGATATGAGACGATAAAAACACAGATTAGGAACAGGGAGATACGCATTATTTTCCTAAGTGAGGATGTTCGGGCGTGCGGAGGCTTAGGATTCCCGAAAAACAATCTGTCCGGCCATATTGTTTTCTCTCCGTTGTTGATTCCTTTCTCCCGCCTATATCTCAACGGGATCTAGGAGACCGTCTTGGGGGATACGTAACTATTTGTGAAATTGTTCAACGGGAGGTCCCCGATGGCATCCAAGAGCTTCACCAGCTTTTCATTGCGCTTGCTTACAGTGGGACCAAGCTTGCTGCTGTTGACATCAAGGTCGTCAAACAATCCTTTCAAGTCATCTTCGCTCTCCGTACCGATAGAGGAACCTTCGATATTATTAAAATGCGAAATAGGGTTTCGTTGAGATTGTCATCATGCCGTGCCCTTGCCCGTAAATTCACAAAAAGTTCAGATGCAGAATATAGAACCCCTTTTCCATCACGGTCACATCTCGACCCTGCTCTGCATCGACATCTCGCAATTTCGCATAGTCAAAATCTGTATCACCGGTTTTGCGCTCCTCTTCATTGAGGTAACCAGTCAGGTTCTCGAAGATAAAACGATAGAACAGCATACCAAGCACGTAGCTCTTGAAATCCCAGCCGTCCACAGAACCACGCAGATCGTTGGCGATGCGCCAGATGGTTTTATGAAGCTCCGCACGTTCGACTTCCTTGTTATTGTTCATCCGATCTGTGCCTGTATAATTTATTCTACCAACTCTCCAAGGAATCTAAGGATAAGAGTGCCACGGACAACACAAATAACAAACCGCGTTTCGAGCCTTTTCACTCACTGATATCCCCTGCTCAATCTTTGTCATTTTGCATTGCTGCTGACTGTCTTGGAGACCAATGAGAGGGCAGAATATTCCTTACCGGACATCCACAGCATCATTCAAGCCCGGGACTCCTCCCTTTATCAAAATATTCATGCTCTCCTCGTAGACGAATACACGACCACGAATTTTCCCGGTGATCTCTTTGAGGATATTGATATCTATAAGATGCTGTATCGCCTTTCGTGCAGTAGGTGGCGAGATACCAGAATGCTTTGCTGCAAATGAAGCTGTAAGAAATGGTCGCTCCTGGAATGTGCGATGCACGCGAAGTGCTGACAAAGCAGGCCTGCCCAGTTGTTTGATCTGATTCCGATCCTTGTCAAAAAGATTCTGAAGCCTGTTAGCAGTTCTCACTGCACGTTCAGAAGTCTCAAAAACTCCATCTAAAAAGAATTCAAGCCAGGCCTCCCAATCTCCATGGGTATGAATCTGCTGCAATAGTTCGTAATACCTCGATCTATAAGCCTTGAAGAAAAGACTAACGTACAGAATGGACTCTCTCAGTATGCCACGCTCAAAAAGCAGAAGTGTGATCAGCAATCTGCCGAGACGGCCATTCCCATCCAGAAATGGGTGAATGCATTCAAATTGGACGTGAACCAGTCCCGCCTGCACCAATGCTGGAATATCCGAGTGATCATGGTGGATAAACCGCTCCAGATTACTCATAAGGTCCAGAATATACCCTGGAGGTGGTGGAACGTATTGAGCATCTTCTGGATGTGGACCCCCAATCCAGTTCTGAGAACGACGATACTCACCGGGATGTTTTTTGCTTCCTCGTCCGGTAGACAATAGGATTGCATGCATCTCCCGCATCAAACGCTGGCTTAGCGGGAATCCATTCTTCATCCTTGAAAGACCATGTGTCAGAGCTTTAACATAGTTCGAGACCTCCTGTACATCTTCCAAGGGTACCTCCGGTATACGTCCAGCTTCAAAGAGGAATAAATCGGACAACGATGACTGTATACCCTCTATCTGGGAGGACAGTACTGCTTCCTGTCTGACGTATGTATGCAGAAATACAGGAGCGCTCGGCAAAATGTCAATAAATCCATCCAGTCGACCGATTGCATGACTAGCCCGCTCAATTTTGAAGGTCAGCTTGCCCAGATCAATCGGCAGCTTGGGTGGTAGCGGCGGTGGGAGGTATGCTTGCACTTTTTTGCCAATGGTAGATACATTGACCCAATCCCCGAGGCGGGATGGAAATTCATTGAACTGCATCGATAGGTAAAAACCTTTCTTTTCCCAAGTTCGCCATTTCATAGTGCTCTGGAAGTACGGAATTTCCCCATTCCCGTTTTCGGTCGATTTTTTTTCGGGGATATGGACTACTGAGATTTA
>MPNB01000061.1 GCA_002238805.1 Rhodothermaceae bacterium bin80
ATGACGGTAGATCATCCGTGATCGCAGGATCATCACTTATGTTATCGCTGCCATTATCCGTAATCCACAATTCACCAGTCGACCGAAAAGTTACGCTCGCAAAAGCAGCATAGCCCCCTATCTGCGCGCAGGTCCCCAACGTCCTCGGAATCCGATCAAACGGCGCACTGGGTTCGCCATGTAATCAAACATTCTTAGGCACTGAACTATGCCTGAAAAATTACGCACACAAAATTGGCAGAGAAGTTAGCTTGTTGTACATGGGATTCTCGTACGGATACCTCAGTCGGGCTCCTAGGTCGATCCGGCCTCCTGCTCTCCGAATCGGGCGTGCGGATTTCCCGCACCCGGTTCTCCGGGGAGATCATACGACTCGCGCTCGGGGCACCATGCTTTATCCGAAGATGTCCAATACGTAGAAGAGACCTGCTCAACGTCCATTGCACGTTCTGGCCCGCATGGTCCCTAAAGCTACTCGCGTAGCCCGTCAACCTTAGTGCTTCATCCATGTTGTTACTCCATAATTCGCTAAGACCGCTACCAACCGGAGCGACAAGTGTTAGGCAAAATTCGCACCCGCCACAGGAAAACGCCTTTTCCGGCGCACGACAAACTTGGATTTAGTTTTGCAAGGAACATCTCAGCAAAGTTGACCTTACACCCGTGCGGCTCTCTTAGATGGAGAATATTTGGATGGAGAATGGAAATTAACCCAAGCTGTAGTTAACATTTTTTATTTGATGACAATTGCAACTGGCGCTGTCGTACGGATTACGAGTACGCGGGCACACAGTCAGAAGTATAGTCGGCAAATATTGGAGACATAATATACAGTGGCCGATTTGTCCTTAGCTATGAAACGATTAACATGATACGATTTGAAAGATGGTGGGCACCTGACGTATTGCTCCTTATCGGGGTAGTAGTCTTTGTGGGTTGCACTACCAAGTCAGACATAGACGAGTTACAAGTCAGTGTCAGACAAGCTGAACTGACGGAGGTATTTCGGGTTGGTGCTGCTGAAAGCGATAGTGCAGTAGTGTTCGGAGACATAGAGGATATCGGCGTCAATTCTGATGGTCACTTGCTTGTCGCCGATGACGACGCCAGTGTCATTTACGTATTTTCAGAGAGTGGAGACAGTCTACGCACGTTCGGTGGGCCTGGACTTGGGCCAGGAGAATTCGAGAGTATCCGAGATATGGATATAGGGCCGGGAGACTCTGTGTTTGTCTGGGACGGTCGGCGCGGCCGGCTTCTGATATTTGAGCCTGAAACATTCCAGTTTTCCTATGATATCGAAGTAAAGCTCAGTGACGATGATCGCTACGCCTCTGGTCTGACCTTGATCAGCGATGATCTGCTGCTGATGCGGTTTTCATGGTCTTACAGTCTTAGTGCGGACGAAGATGAACATACATTTAACACGCTTCAGTTTGTGAGTAGAGATGGACGTCCCGTAGGTGAACCAGTACTAAGGATGCCTGTAACCAGAGACTTGCTCTTCAGAACTGAATCAGGCATAGGTTTAGTGTTGTTGCCTTTCAGCCGCCGTTCGTCAGCAAAGCCTGGTCCAGACGGAACCTTTTATTATGGTTGGAGCGATTCGATCAGCTTTGATGTGTATTCAGCGAGTGGCGATTTATTACGTACGGTTCGTTACGGACATGAGGCCATTCCAGTTACGCAACAAGAATTGAATGAGTGGATGCAGAATAAGTCCGAGGAGGCAAAACAGGTGGTTCGTCGTGAGGCAGATATTCCAAAAACAAAACCTGCGTACAGCACTTTTACCGTCAGTGACGAGGGCCAAATATGGGTCCAACACACCCCAGCATCCGACTCGTTGGACGTGCCGTGGACAGTCTTGGGTTTAGACAATCAGCCTGTTTTCAGGCTTGAATTACCACCGGATGTTACCGTCCGGGTCGTGAAGGGGAACCGTGTGTATGCTACGGCTAAGCTTGAAGATGGCGCACCGTACGTGATTGCGTATGAGTATGACTAACTGCAGTTGTAGCAAGCCCAACCCGTTCAAAACCAACCCAATAATAGTTGCAATCTGACATTCTGCGGGCGCGGCGAGATGTCATTATAGGTGGTGCGGCCCGAGGTCCGATGGAAGGCATGGAAGAGATGTTAAAACTACACCGATTGGGCATGGGCAAAGCGTCCTTACCGAAAGTTTAACGCTTGCCCAGAGCGTGCTCCGAATATACATGGAGGTAAAGCAAGGATGGGGAAGCTCCCGCAATCGCCGTGCAGGCGGAGGTTGCACCCCTATATCTTTCATGAGATACCAACAGGACAATCTGCACCCCAGGGAGTGCGGTGATCTACGCCCAGTATAAAGTTTGTGCCCGCGAGCACCTATACAGGGACAGGCGAAATGCACTGCGACCCGCGATAATCTCCAACCTCAAACGGTGTGCACTCATGTCCACATAAGCTCACCACTCCGGTGAAGGTCTTAGCTGACTGCTTGACTGGATTCTTGCCCGCGCAGCCTGCGACTCAGCACACATTGCAGCCGCCATAGAGATCCCTCATGGTCCCGTTGTAGATAGCCTGCAGGATGGCGGCTCCTAGGTTTTACCTATCAATCCCAAGCAACTGGATCGTCTCCAGGATCGATTTACCTTTTTCCGTATCTGATAAAACTGCAATAACCGTGATTTCAAGATGACACCTATTGTGTCAAATGTCGTCAGATCTAGTCAGCGGGTAGGGCTAAGCCACGGACCTATAGAACATCTGCGTTCGGCAGGAGGTCTAGCCGAGCTACTACTTGAAGTTATGTAGCCCGCAAAGCAATTTTACAAATTACGCCGTTTTTTGGCTTTTTCCTTCATACGTCTAATGAAGTCACCCTGCTGATTCAAGGGCACTGCCTGCCGCGCCTGTCGTTGAGAAACCTGATCGACTGAATCAGGCGCCGATATCCAGTTCGTGCGAATTTCTACCAAGGCATCATAAACGTGCACCCGAAAACTATTAGACACATGAGACTGATCACTCCGCTCCACCGAAGTAAGTATCAAATCCCCGTAGAATGTTACATCATCTTTGCCCACTACGCCAGCCACGGTAGCCGAATTAATGTCATCTATTTGAAATACTTCGCCTGGCGCAGAATCAATTTGCACATATGGTCCCGCCAACCTACGCTTTTTTGGGGGAAGTCCCTCCTTGTTGGACAAGAGCTCGATTTCGACTGCTTTCCCCCCCAAATACAGTGATTGTGGCTTCCTGTTGTATAAGCCTAAGGTCCTCTTCAGGAAGCTTATCTGACGCAACTTGAGCAGAAGCCGTAGTGCACACAAATGCAAACGCAAGTAGTGTTGTTAATGAACTGAGATGCTGCATCATGATTCTCCCAATCTAAGGATTGACAATAAACAATTCGAACAGTCTTCCAAGACGAACAAGCTAATGTCTTCCAGACCGTACTAATGGTCTCGTTGCAAGTTCCGCCATCGCTGTCGTTACATCTACAGTCAATGCACATAGTCTCACCGATATAATGTAATGTTGGAGTCAACTGCTGGTCCGTGGGCAGTAGGCGAGGCTGGAAAGAATTGACCAAACAGCGACATGCCGCCTGACTGACCCGCCGTATTGCAAAACTCAATGAACACGGGCTGCCATACGATTAATGAGCGCACGAAGCTGCGATGTATCGCCCGGAAGTAAATCAACCTGCGCTAATGCGGTATGTGTGTAAGCACGCACACGCGCACGAGCACCATCAAAGACACCAAGTTTCTCCATTCGTTCGCGGGCTTTTGGAATTTCCTGTTTATCAAGGCCTGAACCCGGGCGTACCCTTTCAAAAAAAGCCAAGTCTTCACCTGTCGCACGTTCGCAGGCCTCCAAAAGTAAATAGGTTCGCTTACCCTCCATCAGATCGCCTCCATGAGCCTTTCCCCAATGCTGGCTATCCGCTACTACATCCAGTAGATCATCCTGGATCTGAAATGCACGTCCGATTGATGTACCTGCCGTTCTCAAAGCCAATCGTGCATGAGAATCTGCACCCCCAAAAATTCCTCCCATTTCAAGCGAACCAGAAAGCAGTGTGCCAGTCTTGGCATCAATCATCCGCAAGTAATCCGACGTTTTCAAATCTTGTTTGGTCTCAATTGCCGTATCCAGTGCCTGTCCCTCACAGAGCTCTCTCAGCATCTCGCCAAATACCTGTACCAACTGTGCGGTCTTGCCTGAACTTACCTGACTTACGCTTTCGATGGCAAGCGCCAAAAGAACATCCCCGCATAGGATTGCGGTGTTTGTATCCCAGAGCACATGCACCGTTTCGCGTCCTCGACGGGTATCGGCATGGTCCATGATATCATCATGGACAAGCGAGAAATTATGTAGCAATTCCACCGCCAGTGCCAGCGGTCTTGCTTCCTGAAGATCAGCCCCAAAAACATCAGCTGACAGAAGAAGAAGGAGCGGCCGGAGGCGCTTGCCCCCACCCGACAGAACGTACCGCACGGAATCGTACAGTTCGCCGGGGCTGCGATCCCGGGCCAACCCCGAAAGGCCTGAATCGACCGCAACACGAAGCTCCTCAAGTTTTATGTCCAAATCCTCTTGACACTGCATACCGTCATAACCTTGTTCATCGAAAATTACGGTAGTTGCAGCACTTCACAGATTTTCGACTGTACCTCAGAAAACGCCCCCGAAGCATCTATGGAGCAAAGTAAACCACGAAAATGATAATACTCAACCAAGGGGTGCGTATCGCGATAGTAGATCTTCAAACGCTGTTGAATGGCCTCTGGTTGATCATCCGAACGCGAAATCATGAATTCGGCCTCCTCCGGCGGTGGAGGCTTATTTGATAAGTGGAAATTTTCACCAGTAAGACGATGAATGCGCCGCTGTGATAAGCGCGATATTACCTCCTCGTCAGTAAGAACGAAATTGATGGCAACTGTCAGTGACATATTTTGGGACTGCAGGAACTCCTGCAACCACTCAGCCTGCTGAAGCGTCCGAGGATAACCGTCTAGAATAAACCCGCTGAAATCCTCATCCAATATGGCATCTTCTGCTAGTATGCGGACAATCCGATCAGGTACGAGATTACCATCATTAATGTACCTCCGAGCTTCTTGACCTAAGGGAGTATCCGCCCGTATAATTTTTCGGAGTATCGCTCCCGTAGAAATATGCGCGAACCCGAACTCGGAAGCCAACCGACGTGCCTGGGTACCTTTTCCCGCACCTGGGGGGCCAAAGAAAACAAGCCGGTGGTCCCGTGCAGACATTAACCTTCCTCCGCTTTCCCGTCCGTACTCAACGCTCTGATCCCCATCTCAACAACCACAGGGGCCAGCATCTGGACCAACTGACTAAGTGTACTCTCAGTTCTCCGTGGGACTGCATCGTTCCCAACCGAGACGTTCCTGGGGACAGCGTCTTCCGACTCTCCGCCCATATCCAGATGCTCCTTAACTGCTTCAATAACGGGCACCAATGTTGCATCCAGGAGCTCACCCCTATTCGATTCACCTGAGCGTCGTCCACTGGCAATCAAATATCCCAATGCGACCCCCAGCCCCAGAGCTGTACATGCACTGCCGACAGGATGGCGTGTAACGACCTCCTTGACGGGGGATACTGCACCAGTCACCTCGCGACGGAGTGCATCCAGATGCTGCTCCACATGGCGCATTCGCTCGCGCAACGCTTCGCGTACGTCATTACTTGTCCGGCTCTGCTTCGTGTCTTCCATTTGCTCTTAGTTATGATCCAGATAGCTTATTCGTCTACCACTTTCTCCAATGTTTCCTCTTGTCCAAATACTCTCTCACCATTCCAACAACAGGCACTAATGCTGCATCCAGGAGTGCTCTGCCACTACCGGATCCAGCTGTACGCCGGTCACTCCCCATCAAATATCCCAGCGCCATACCTACCCCTATGATCGCGCACGTACTGCCGATAGGATGCCGCGTAACGATCTCTCTAACCGGTGGCACTACACTGATCAACTCGTGACGAAGCGCATCCAAATGCTGTTCCATGCGACGTGCATTCTCACTCAGCGCCTCTCGAATGTCGCTATTTGTCCTGTTCTGCATCGTCATTTTCCATTCTTTTCATCTGTTATCCCGTCTACCACCGTAGTTTCATTTTCTCCAGACCGGACTGTAAATCTGTACAGGCACCATGCCAAAATAGCCATTACCACACCCACTGATGCGAAACCCCACACTGTGTTTCCCAGCAAAATCCCCAAACCTAGCGCTGCAGCCACCAATATAAAGGTGACGGCGAGGACAACCGAAAGTCCTGTGAAGAGTGCAGCATAGACGGTTTGT
Organism: Rhodothermaceae bacterium bin80; assembly: GCA_002238805.1. Lineage (GTDB taxonomy): Bacteria > Bacteroidota > Rhodothermia > Rhodothermales > Bin80 > Bin80. Next base: position 6,339 of record MPNB01000061.1, read on the forward strand.
CTATTTTGCAGGATCCGCTCCCAATACTGCTGCCCTACAAGCTCTATCCTCAACTCCAACCAGGATTGGAAGCTCTCGACAAACCCTTTGTAGTGCAGCGCAATACGCTCCGCTCTACTTTTCTCTACACTCTTCTTGACCATTGTCTTGGCCTCGGGGATACTGCCTAGACCAATGGAAACGTAATTTATACTGTGCTTGTTCCTGCTACAGACTACACAAAAAACCAATAGTGTCAAGTCCATCAGGCTGCCAATCCAGCGCGGGCATCTGCGTGCTACCGAATGATCCAACGTTCCAGGAATCCGGCAATTGCTCACGTAAATTCTCCTGAGCTACAATACATTGGATTTCGTCGCGCAGTGCTTCTACGACGCTTACTATCTCATCGGGATTTCTATACTCTACCCAGCGCACATGTCCTGGGACTTGAACCTCGGGAGCGCCCTTGCTGAGGAGAAACTCCAAACCATCTCCATAAGCATGCGGTTGATTCGTTGCAGCCAGATAGGCCTGTTGCATCGAAAGTCTACCCGGTGTTGAAGGATGTGCGGGGAATACCCCGCGCATTTCGGCGAAATGTTTGAGGCAGCTGTCCGGCTCGAGACCTTCCGGTGCTATGATCAATGCCACATTACGGCATCCCATACCCTCATGCAGCAATACGTCCAACGCAAGCCCATCCAGATCACTTTCCGATTCAAAACCATTCAGGATTGCAGCTCCGTACCGGTTACCACGAAATAGGCATTTCTCTGGTGTCAATCCCTGCCTGCCCGCAAGAACCTTAACCTGCGCAATAGCTTCATTGCTACCGGTTGCTATAACGGCATCCACTTCGCCCCACATCTCATCACGATCCACGAACTTGGCATTTATGTCAGCCCCTTGGTCGAGCAAGATTTTGACGAATGCGGGAAGTAAATACGGAGATTTACTGGACAGTACACCGACATAGGAATGACCGCAAACGAGTACTGCAAGTAGATCCTGTAACCCGACTAATGGAACGTTGCCGGCATTAACCACCCCGACACTGCATCTTTCCTTGACCTTTCGTTGCCCGATCCAGGCACTTAGGGCTGCCTCGGTAACTTCACCCATTTGCTGATCAATCGCAAACTCGACCGCCTCTTCGGTAAATGTATTGGGGACCATAAGTGTTGTTTCTACAACGTTGTGCCTGAACTGCTGGTACTCGGGAGCATGCCATGCACGAACAGCCTGAACCAATGCTGTAATTATCCCGCTCATGCACTATTCAATAAAAAATTACACCCCCTCATCGCACTTCCGGGAAATCGACCTAAGACTTCAAATCCCTGTCCGCGGCCAACCCCCAAATCCTCCGTGAGAATACTGGACACTGTATAGAGATTCGCCAGATCAGTAATTGCCAAAAGCCCGGGCTTCCCATCAGGCATTTCACGATTCGGGGCATCTGGATCAACTATCCGAACACGCATCCACGGCGGCGACCTATAAACAGTGCCTCCTTGTGTATAAGCCTGACTCATGAGTTCACACATACCATACTCACTCCAAACCCGCTGTTCATCAATACCGAATCCCGCAGCCAGCCGCGCGTGCAGTTCGTCGCGGGTTATTGTGCGCCTGTGTGTTTTCATGCCGCCAGTCTCTATGATGCGTGCATCCCTAGGCAGTTGCCGAGGCCCCGTCTCGGCCAAATCCAGAAGGCCAAATGCTGCACCAAAGAGTAGTAGTGGTGTACCGGTATCTGCAACGTTAGGCAACCTTTTGGACAGAAAAAATTGACTTTCTCCAGTCCCATACTTCCGCATGAGAATTTTCATCATGCAAATTAGCGATGACTCAGGAGCATATCCCGGCAAATGCGCCCAGATTTTGTATGGTCCCTCGCCAAAAACAGCCTCGAAAGCCGCACAAACAGAAGCTTCATAAACGGCCATTCGACGTACAAAGTGGCGGCTCCGCAGTGCGCCTCCGGTTGCACTGCTCTTAAATACACATTCAGCTTCTGCGGGCGGGAATGTGGTAACCTCGGCATGTTTGAAAGCAGCCACAGGCAAATACTTGTAACCAAAACGCTGATAAACCGGACAATGCTGCCTCTGATAGGCCTCCAGTGCACGCTCCATTGCCGCAAACGACGCACTGTTTGCGCTATCCAAGTCAGTGAACCGGACTTCTATATCTGCAGTAGTCACGGCAGTTTAATCCGACATCCGAAAGGTTTGGTGGAGGAAATGTTCACCTCCTGACCACTGGCGAGCTGCTGGACAACATCCTGAATCCAATGCGCTTGGGCTACCTGAGGATCTGCGGGTGCATCGTCAATGCCTCCGACATAGACAAGCTTGTTTGTGTTGTCGAATGCAAATACATGTGGGGTTCGCTCTGCCCCCAACGCTCGCGCCAATCCTCCTTGTGGATCCCGTACATAAGTCAGATTGTACTGCTTCCCCGCCTCAGCCTCCTTGGGGAATACCTCAGGATCATTGCTGTTCACAAGAATTACCGCAACCCCCGTAGTAACCAATGCTTCCACACGCTCCTCATATTGACTCGTCCAGTTGCAGTCATTACTCCAGAATACAAATACAGCGCCCCGGACGCCTACAAGTGCATGAGTGGTCAAATCCGAGCCCCCCTGCATGCTCTCGAGCGGTAAATCCGGTAAGGCACTGCCTATTGAAATCTGTGCCGCGACTACATTCGGAAACAAAAACGCTATCACAAAAATTGTTGATCTTGCCATAACTAGCTCATTTATGAGTTGTACAACTTTATCCAAGCATAAATCATGCCTGATTGAATGAGCGTACACGCCCAGCCATCCAGCGATTCAGTATCAGAAGCACAGCAATTACCGTACCCCACTGCACGAGGCAGGTCATCAAGCTAAATGTATCTGTGGGGTCATACCAGGTTTCTGGAGCATAAACCGTTGCCGATAGCCACAACCACCAACCCAACAACAACACTGCCAGTAAGGGCACAATGTAGTTCAGTATAGCATCCCATGGTCGCCCTGCATTCCAATCCCCTACTGTACCATCAATTTCATTCTCCCGGAATGATCGTACCCCCTGTCGAATGACGAGGATCGCCATGAAAGCCCCGGAAATTATAAGTGCCAAACCCCAGACAAAGTCCTGATTTTCAAAGAAACCCAGGTTCATGGCAGACGGAATACCCAGCACCAAACTCACCAGAGCAACACCAACAATTGCATGCGGCCGCGAGACGCCAAGATCGGTCACCGAACGCACGACCATTTCGACCATCGAAATCAATGAACTGAGCGCTGCACAGGAAAGACCTAGAAAGAAAAGCATCGCAAATACATTACCAGCCGGCATTTTTGCGAACAGCTGAGGCATCCAGATAAACGTAAGCCCAGTTGCTGCAGGCCCACTGGTTTTCATGATCTCAAGCACTTCCGGGCGAGACATTTCCTGCCCAAGAATGGCAAATACGGTTCCAAAAACAATGATAGCCGCAAGGATGGACACTGTATTATTACCGACACCGGTAATGAATGCATTTTGGACGACGCCATGCCGACTCTGCATATAGGCTCCATAAGTGAGCACAAGACCCCAACCTGCCCCTGTATCCCAAGCATTTTGCGTCAATGCTTCAAGCCAGATTCGCGGTCGACTAAGCGTAGACCATTCTGGAGTAAACAGGAATTTTATACCCTCGCCGGCACCATCCAGGAAAAGAGTCCGAACTAAGGCGATCAAGACAATGACCAATAGTGTTGGCACCAATATCTTGTTTATGCGCTCAATTCTTCTAACTCCTTTCCATACCGCCCAAGCACCCAATCCGAGGGCAAGCGCGTGGAACAGCACCGGGAAATAACTGCTCTGGAACCCATCCCATGCTCCCTGCGCGGCCTCATACGTGAGATCGGGGCCCATAAATACCATTCGACCGAAATAATAAAAGCACCAGCCAGCAACTACGGTATAGTAAAAGAGGATAGCCGCAGCAACAAACACGCAGAAGGCGCCCATCCAGCTGAACCGGTCACCTGCAAGCTTCGTGAAAGTCCCGATTACACCTAATCGACCTTTCCGGCCCAGTGCATACTCCGCTATAATGAGTGGCACGCTCCACAAAAACAGAAAAACGACCCAAGCGACAAGAAAAGCTCCTGTACCTTCATCACCACTGTTAGTAGCGGCAATTCGGGGGAACCGCCAGATATTTCCCGTCCCTATCGCCATACCCAAAACGGTGATGAGCATCCCCCATCTGGACGTAAAACGCTGTTTATTACTGCTCATTCGGCTTGGATTTTTTTGATTGGCATGCTAATCGGACTATTTGATGCAGCAATGTAGCATGATATGCTGCACTCATTCTGAGTTATGTAACCGAAGTATAGAAGAAACAGTTGCCAGTTCGCCGGCCTCTCTGGGTTTGTGCAGTGGAAAGTAGTCGAAATCTAGAAAAGTCGGTATGTGAAGATCATAGTACCGGCTCAGGGGATTACCATTCTGGCCACCCGCGTAGATACCGGCACCGCTGGGAGGATTGGTACTCAAGTCCACTACTATCCGCCAACTTGCACTGTGCGTTACCGTTATCCCATCCCCCGGTCCCAGCGTTTCGTCGTACCCGGGATAGCTATACGGACCACGCCACAGCACGCTCAATGCCGAATTTTGTGTCAGATGCCTAAAAATTATCTGATGATGCGTATTCCAACTCCAATTATCTCCATACTGAGTTTGCAGTGCATCTGCTGCTTCTTCAAGTGCCAAGGCCATAAGCATCGCTGCATCTTCGACTTCATGTGTTTTCTGAACATCAAGCCATGAAGAACCCATCTCCAAAAGTGTTACCAGTACTGTTTCGGTAGGATCGGGAATACCCATGAACAATAATTCATCCCATGTTAGCCGCTTAAGGGCCTGCAGGTACTCATGCAGTGCAAGTGGCCCGGGCGTCTCTCCCACTGCCTTACCATCCCACTCAACGAGTGCAGCTTTAACCGCTTCACCTGCTGGAGTCAATGCACGCACTGAGTCTAGCAGCGGTACAAAAGCATCATATTGGCCAACGTGAAAATCCGCCTGATACTCCTTCATATTCTCGATCGTATGCTGGTCCCTGCCAGCGAGCAATGTGTCAATACGTAGTGAGCGATACGCCGGCTGCCAGTTATGATCTACATAATAGGGATAGTCCGCTGTCGTTGGCTGTTGATTCGTCGAAGTGAGATAACCGCGCGCGGGACTTATAGCATGTGGCATTTCCTCAAATGGAACACGGCCCACCCACTCCGTGTCACTAGTGCTACCATCCAGAAGCCCCACTCCATCCCCCGAAGCGCGAATCGGCAATTTTCCTGCAACGCGAATCCCAATAATACCTGTGGTATCAGCATAAAGCACATTCTGGGCTGGAGAATGCCAGTACTGTAGGGCACTGTCAATCTGGGCTGCGTTTTCAGCACGGTTCATTCTCCAAAGTGCAGTCATCCCGTTATTCTTTTCATGCGCCACCCATCGTATGGCAACAGCAGTGGTCGAGTCCATAATGACTGGGCCAATATCTGACAGTATCCGGGTGTCCACTACTGGATCAGCACCTTTCACGTAAATCGTATCCGGCTGCATCTCAAGGGGAAGCCATTCTCCATCAAACTCGTAGCTGCGTCTATCTTCGCTCAATTGTAAGAGATAATGATCAATCGCGTCCAAGCCAGAGTTTGTATAGGCCCAGGCTACGTGATCATTGAAAGCCTCTATCGGTAATGGCGCACCCGGTGCCAGCACTCCATACGTGTTCATTGATGGCGTTACGAGATGTACTTCATACCATATTGAGGGAAGCGAAAGCGCCAAGTGCATATCCCCGGCGAGTATGGCTGAGCCAGTCGCGGAACGATCACCTGTCACTGCCCAATTATTTGATCCTTTGGAGGGCCGATAGCCTTCTAAACCGTATTCCTCTAATGTATGGTGCACATTGTTCAATAAGGCCAATGCATCTGACGAATGCACCGGTGATTCATCCGAATTCACGGAAACTGCTTGTTCCTCGATTTCTGTTGGAATGATCGGCTTGTAACGCGTGGCATGGCGCGGGTACAACTTGGCGTATTCGTCAGCCCCCAACCGCTCCTTGGCAAGACCGTATGCTGCCTCCTCCGAGTTAAATGAGAGGTCATAATTGAAATACTGCATCAGGAGTACCGTATGCATGGGCGTATACGGTTCAGGCGCGTAACCAAACAGCTTGAATTCTATCGGCCATTCAGCATAGGAGAGCTCATTCAGATACGCATTGACTCCGTCAGCAAACCATGTCATTATTTCGTAATCGAAATCTTGCTCTTCAGCGTATGCAGCCGTGATTTGTTTGGCTGCCCCATTCATCCCGGTAGAGCGCAGGAATCTATCTGCATCCAGTGAGGCAGAGCCGAAGATTTCGGAAAGCCGCCCTGCCGCAACGCGACTGATGAAATCCATCTGAAAAAGTCGATCCTGTGCAGTCACGTACCCCAGTACAAGGATAGCATCCCTGTCTTCATTGGCGAAAATATGAGGAACCCCACGCTCATCCCGCTCCACGGTTACTAGACCAGAAAGTGTGGGGATAACAACTTCGTCATACGAATCGTGCTCGGCTATACGTGCATTATGATAAAACCCGCGTACAGGATCAAGCAGATTGACCAAGGGCGCAGTGCCACCAGGGGCATAATGGAGCCCCCAAAGTAGCGCAGCAGTCAAAATGGCGTGCAGTACAAATTTTAGCACTACTGTCCTGTTAACGCTTGGTCTCATCAGAGACAATCATTCCTGATAAGTTCATCAACGACGGCTGAATAATCCTTTGCCCCACGAGAATTTATGTTCTTATCAAATACAGTCTGTCCGTCTTGGCATTCAACCGCAACCGAAGCACACGTGCGGACTACCGTGTCCATTACAAGCCCCCCATACTTCTTACGCATATAATGGGCATACTGACGATGCACAATCTTGCGCCCATGTACGTTAGACAACAGGAACATCGCTCGCTTCAGGCCCGGATTCAATCTACCCTGGACCTCACGCGCTGAATACCAGGTTTGCTCCGCACCGTAAACTGACTGAAGCTCGGGAGTAACGGGAATCATCAATGTATCTGCAGCGACAAGGGCATTCAAGACGTAAGTCGAAATAGCAGCAGCCGTATCCAGAACAATCACGTCATAAATGTCTTGGTTACGGAGCGCCTCTTTGACCAAAAATACGTCGGTAGCACCGGTCAGATTTTTTGCCCGACGGTTCATGCCCACAGAAGAGGGAAGTAAATGGAACGAGGGAAGTGGGACGGTCTCTAATTGGGCCAGACTAGTGTCGACATCAAACAGTCCAAGAGATGTATCCTTCACGTTATCCCTGTCCACATCCATCATACGTGTCAGGAATCCCTGCGGATCAAGATCAATAATGAGTGTTTTGTATCCAATCAACCCCAATACGGCCCCGACATGTACAGATGTCGTTGTTTTACCCGTACCACCCTTATGGTTACCGATCGCAATTACTGCCATAAATCAATTATACTGGTTTTTGGTATCAATAGAAATACGCTGAGCCAAAGACATTAAATCTTGCCTAGCACTCATCCCTATGCGTATTTGTACCGATTTTGTTCTGGCATCTCAGTCTCCACGAAGGCGAAAACTTCTTCGTCAAATGGGAATATCTTTTTTTCATATTCCAGCCAACGTGGATGAGACCGCTGATCTCGCCATCGAGCCCCGACGATTGGTTGAAAGCCTGGCCCTCAAAAAAGCTATGGCCGTTTCGGGTAGGAGACCTGGTGCACTGATCCTCGGCGCAGATACAATTGTAGCGTACCGGGGACTCATTCTCGGCAAACCCAGTGGAGCAATAGAGGCGGCTGCAATGCTTCGCCAATTGAGTGCATCTACGCACATAGTGTACACCGGGATAGCTCTGGTTCATGCGGATTCGCATCGAAATGTTACGGCCGTGGAATCTACCGCAGTTACCTTCGGACATTTGAGTGAAACTGAAATTGCGAGCTATGTCAAAACTGGTTCTCCCTTGGACAAAGCAGGGGCGTACGGTATCCAAGACGACATGGGAGCTCTGTTTATCGAACGTATCAACGGAGATTACTACAACGTGGTCGGTCTTCCGATTCGGAGTCTGTATATGCTGCTTAAAAAACACTTCAACGATCTGATTGAATTCTAAGGTCGTGTGTACCCTTTCGGTAAACCACCTCGGCACAGTCAATCGTCCCACCCACAGGAGGGCTTTTCTTTCGAACTGCAACCTCAACATACTCTATTTGAACCGACAATTCCCAAACCTGATTGGCAATAATATAGGCAAGCCGCTCAATTAACCGAAACCTTGCTCCGATAAATACACGATCCACTATACTGTAAACGCTCTCGTAGTTCACGGTTTGATCTAGAGCATCCTCCTTAGCAGCCGCTTCAAAGTCAAACTTGACACTCACATCTACTTCATATCTCCCCCCAACATGCTGCTCCTCGGAGCTCACACCGTGGTGGGCAAAGAATACAGCATTCTTCAACCTGATCGTATGCATGTGCCTACAACCCCAAATGATTCAATAATGCGATGGCGGAGGAATCTAGAGTACCCGCCCTGCGTCGCTCCCGGAGGTCGGATACATACGTCGTCGCGTATAGCCCCAACAATGTATCACTTCTACGCAAATGCTCGCTGAAGAACTCAGCAACTTCTATGTCTCGCGATCCGGTGTACCACTTTCGTATGCCATCAGGAGTTTGAGTGGGATCCAGCGGCCAGCTTAGTTCAGGTTCAAACCCTTTCTTACCAAAATGACATCCTGCACACTCCGTAGGCGTAACTAATGCACGATCATTTGGCAACGTATGGGATGCAAGAACTCCCGCGCTATCGTACGTAGCAAAATCCCAAAACCCATCGGATCGCCGAACCATTGCCGTTGTTTCGACTACCCGGGTACCTCGGAGATGCTCAGCCTTAATGACCGTACCTATTGCATAGCGAATTTTTTCTCCGTTCTCATAGTAATCCCAGATAGCACTTTGCAATGCAGGCTCTGCTAAAGTGATTCGCCGTAAATAGTTAGTGACCGGACCATGCACCTCGAACGCGATTACATTGTCTGTAACCCACCGATCATTGAATTCTGAGAGTTCTTCCGGCAAGTTGCGTGCACGGTAGTAAGTCATCTGTACTGCAGCCCGCAGGCTCTCTGGACTCACGATACCATCTGACGCCTTGGCTTTAAGTCCCTGAGCCAGTTCCGGGCTGTATTCCCGAAGCACGGCCAAACCAACATAAAACCTGTCTCCTCGCCTTTCCAGTAATCCGGTTTCAAAAGGATCATCACTCGTATAACTGCCAAAGTAAAAACGAAGCAACCGCTCTGCTCCCTCACCCTCCAAAGTTACCTCAAGCTGCTCTGCCGAAGAACAGGCAGCTATTAACAAAAGCAGAGCGACAATGCGCATCAAACATCTAGGCTTTCGCAAGATATCGGCCACTCCGTCAGTCCTCGAAATAGTCTGGTTCGTTCTTCAACGGCCGCTGGAAGTACTCTTACCAGCTGGAATGGCCCATGGGTCTCGACACAGAAAGAAGCTACACTGGATCCATAAATTACCGCACGCTTAAGCGCATCTAGACCAATGTGAGATTCGCATGCCAGACTGCCAGCAAAAGCTCCCAAAAACGAATCCCCTGCCCCCGTGGGGTCACGAACTTTGTCAAGCGGAAACCCAGGCACGATGAAGATATGCTCGTCAGCAAACAGCATTGCACCATGCTCACCTTTCTTTATTACTAGAATGCGTGGGCCTAATGCTACGATTTGACGGGCAGCAAGAATCAGATTGTGCTCACCGGTCATTTGGTGAGCCTCCTCGTCATTGATCAGTAGGCAATCAATTTGTGCCAGTACATCTCTCAGAGCATTTGGCGTATTACTTATCCAGTAATTCATAGTATCGCATGCTATGAACCCTCTACCGCTCAATTGATTCAAGGATATAGTTTGGATGTCCGGTGAAAGATTGCCCAGACACACAACCTTACTGTCTTCATAAGCATCCGGCACTACCGGATCAAATTCGGCGAGCGCATTGAGATGAGTAAAGAGTGTATCCCTCACATTGATGTTATCATGATAACGCCCTCCCCAAGCGAAGGTATCGTGATCGCTGAGCTCTTGTAAACCCGAAAGATCTATCCCTTTCGATATCAACAATTGCTTATGAGCATCTGGAAAATCTCGACCAGCAACAGCAACCATACCCACTGGTTCGGTAAACAGCCGGGCTGCAAGCGCAATGTATGTGGCGCTCCCACCGAGGACCTCCTCGGTTTTATCCCAAGGGGTCTCAATGTAGTCCAAAGCTAACGTACCTACTGCCAGTACACTCATTCAAATCTGCGGTTGCGTAACTCGTTGAATATCTAGTCTCAGTGACTCAATTTACGAAGCTCTACTGAGACACTGCCGAATAAATTATACGCTAGAGGCCTTATTTTACTCGTACTTTCATACATTAGACGGAATTATTAGCTACTTCCTGTTGTGACCAGCGAAAAAGTACTTACAAAACTTGCCGCGATTGTACGTGAGCTATTACTCCAGCATGATCGCGTAGATATTCTCGGTCTCGGTACACTGAAGATTGAATCTACCCCAAGCGTGCGTGAACCCCTGGACGGTGGAAAGTTCATGGTGCATCCACCCAGTCGACGCGTTTCTTTTGAAGAAAACCCCTCAACAGAATCGAGTCCCACACTAATTTTATCGCTCGCAGCTAACTTGGGGATTTCTGATACAAAGGCTTCTGAGGTCCTAGATCTTCTCGTAACCGAAATTTTATCACAGATACCGGTCTACATCCCAAAATTAGGTACACTCTCGCGCTCAGATGATGGTCTCCAGTTTACAACCGACCCTGAATTAGCTGCCGTCGTATCCGGGATTTATGCCGGGCTCTCCTCCGTTACTGTTGGAGACACAATCATACCTCAGCCAATAGGACGTCGTCAAAGATGGCCTTGGGCTGTTGCGACGATTGTTGTCGTCGCAGCTGGGATTTACTTCATTACGCGGGACAGCATTGTGTCGAACGATCCTATTGAGGAAACGACCACAATCTCCACACCAGTCATCCCTGATTCCGCCTCGACTGACTCAATAACCACTGTGGCCATTGAAGACAGTGTCGGTCAGGAACCGCCTGAGGAATCACCCACCGTTTCCGATCCTGAGCCAGAAACCAGCCCGGAAACTCTCACATTCGATCATGAGGCTGGAGGTTATACACTCATCGTTGCTTCATTCCCTGACGAGTCCATAGCACTGGAAGTAGTCGAACGCTACCGAAATATCTACCCCGATGTCCCTATCGGCATTCTCAGGAGCAGCGATAATGCGAATCATCGTGTTGCCGTTGGCCAAGTCCCTACAATTGCTGAAGCCCTGGATCTTAAGTCTCGGCTAAATGAGCTTCCGCCGGACTCATGGGTGTTGTCGATTCGCGACGTTGGAATCTGATTGTTTTGCGTACATGACAGCAGCCTCTGATTACTTTCAGCTAACAATCGAGCGTCTGCAACGGCTCCGGGAAACGCAATATGAGGAAATTGAGTGCGCCGCCGAACTGTGTGCAGAACGAATCAGCAATGGCGGCCTCATTTTCTGTTTTGGGTCCGGCCATTCCCGTATGATGTGCGAAGAGATGACCCCCCGGCAAGGTGGATTTGTCGGCTTTTATGCACTGGTTGAACAGGCGCTCTCGAATCATGCAGCCATTATAGGACCCAATGGCTTGCGTGGACCGCTTCATCTCGAAAAAATTGATGGATACGCAGAGGAGATTCTCCGCAGCTTCCGATTTGGTCCACATGATGCGTTCATTATCATTTCTACGAGCGGCATCAGGCCGCTGATCGTGGAAATGGCTCTCGGGGTAAAAAAGCGGGGCATGCCCGTAATTGGTGTTGTTGCAAAAGAGCATTGTGAGGCGACTAATGCATCCCACTCCTCGGGCCTGAAGCTCATCGACGTGGCAGACATTGTGCTGGATAACCAATGCCCACCAGGAGACTGTATTATTGAGCTTGACGGCCTTGAATGGCGTACCGGGCCTGTCTCCACCGTGACGGGAGGAATGCTGATGAACATGCTGCGTGTTTCTGTTGCGGAACACTTGCTGCAACTTGGGCACAAACCAGTCGTTCTGCCCAGCCACCAGTTCATTGGGGATACGACCGCTGAAGAACAACTCGATGATTTTTACGAGGCCTACAGAAAAAGTCTCACTCATCTGTTCACTGAATGAACGAATACGTGATCGGAGTGGATATTGGCGGCACACGCATAAAGGCGGGCGCCGTGCTATGGGACGGTACACTCATGGCAGAGCGTGCCCGTTCATCGGGGTTCGCACTGACGGCCGAAGCCCTGGAAGCAGCTGTGGTTGAAGAAATTTCTCGAATTCAGTCTGATATAGGACACGCTCCTCTCGGAGTAGGACTGGGTTTTCCGGGAGCAGTAGATCCAACAAAAGGCGTCATCCTTCTTCCTGGAAAACTTCGCTTGGAGGGATACCCAATCGTGCCCAATATCTCCAGCACTTTGAACCTGCCTGTAATTGCCGATAACGATGGCCGTCTGTCAATTGTAGCCGAGGCTTGCTACGGAAAAGCACAAGGTTATCGCTGGGCTGCCTCAATCACACTAGGAACCGGTGTTGGGTCGGGCATTATGCTTGATGGAAAGATACTTCGTGATCCTCATTTTCAGTTTGGCACACAAGCAAGTCATATCGTTCAACAATCCGGCAGTGACCGGCTCTGTATTACACGTGCCCGCGGAACAGCTAATATCCTCTGCTCTGCAACGGCCTTGGCCGTCATTGCTCGGGATGGGTTGATCCGGGGATTACCTTCCGTCCTTAATGAGCGCTATTTTGACGACCCTCACAGTGTGGATTTTGCGGCCGTGATCGACGGGGTTGCCCAGAACGACGCCCTATGCCTGGATGCATTAAAAACCTGGCGAACCGAATTGTCCTGGTTCCTGGTCAGTGTAGTTCACATGTACGCGCCGGAAATCATCATCCTGAGCGGTGGTGCGGCTTCAGGTGCCCCTTATTTTCTGGACGATGTGCGTAAGCACGTTAATCAACATACTTTCCGGTATCCTCCCGGGGAAGATGTCTTAATTGAGGTCTCCGATATCGTCACCTACAGCGTTGTACTGGGAGCGGCTTCAATAGCATGGGAGCAGTCAGGAAAATGGCCCGGACCTTAACATAGGGATTCTGCGGATATTCCAGCTAAGACAGCGTCGCGAAAATTCTGTAACTCAGGGGACGCTTTGCCAAGGCAAATTGCGATAGAATGTAGCAACACGCAGGAAACAAGGATCAAATTCTGGCACCTCATCGATCTCCAAAGTTAGTGATAGCCAATTGGCTCTGGATCGACGTCTTATTTCAGGCTCGTCGAATGCATCCCGTGTTGGCTCGATCCGGCGCGCCCGGCTTTTTTCCTTCAAAGCGGCCAAAATCTTCATTTGGACATCATCATCCATCTTCTCTTGGGTGATCAAACGACTCAGATCATAGATGTCCTGCGGCCGGGATCGTCTGCGTGGAATCTGTTGCAGAATGGCACGGTATTTTTCTGCTACAGGATCAATCAGGCTATAGGCGAACAACTCCTGTCCACCAGTTAATTTCATAATCTGGATTTATTGCAGTGGTGGTTCATTGAAGGAGATATCCACGTCAATCGTGAAGGATGTTTTGCCTTCTTTCAATGTCTGTTCCTGGGAGGTTCCCCGCTTTGCGGAAGTGATCTTGAGTTCCAGAGCTGGGAATTGTGCATTTGCAAACGGCGTCTTCTTAGGCCGACATTTCACTGAATGAGTCTTAACAATGAGGTCTGCATAACCAAGTACCGCAGCGGCACGCGGGAATGTTTCGTCTAACAGTCTTCGGATTCGCTCATCACTATTATTCTCGGGCGCAAGCGCCGCCGTAAGATCGATGTCCATTGTTTGCCGTGGACTATGATACGCGAGCCCCATTAGGAGTCCCCCCTTCAAAAATAATTTTCTATTCAGGGGCGCAATCATTGCAATCGTATTCAGCGTAATTTCCACAGTTTGTCGCCGTTGATAGGCAATGGACTGCTCCCGAACCTTTTCGACCCATGCCGCAACATTAACTTCGACTGTGTACTCAGACATTGATTGATATCATCCACGTTTCTGAGTACATAGGAGCATAATCTTGACTTGGATCCAGTTTTCGGCTTCCTCCACGCTGGGAGAAGGCTTTCCAGTCTGAGATGCGGAAATGGTCTAGGCCCAAATATTCCTGCAGAATATAACCGGCACGGCTTTTGACAAGCCCACTTGAAGCCGTGTCGACAGCGGTGACAATGCTGTCGAGATAGGTTTCGGCGTGTTGTTTCCAGACCTCGAGTACGTGCGGCATTCCCCCGCAAAGATCAGGTTTTTGAAGCATGTCCAGAAAAGTTTGACCGACGGTAGATATCCGAACATCACTACCACGAATTGTCAGAGTGGCACCGGCTAATTTGGTCATATACATTCGAACGCGCTGTCCCCGCACACGAGCAGGATGTTTAATGAGGTGAAGTGGGAATATGTCGGTGTCATAATATTCACCCAGTATATTTTGGCGATGCCTTCGCAACTTATCAAGTGCTGTCTTGCGATCCGGCCGTGACAGCATAAGGGCTTTCGGACTGCGGTTCGTAAGCCCCCATCGCTCCATAGCAGACAAATGAGAAACATAACACGTTGGATCTATAAGACAGGCGATCTCTTCTGTTGGGCGATCAGAGATCGCAAGTATGCGAAGTGCACGCGCTCTGTAATCCCGATCAATCCGAACAATACCTGCGTGTATCAGGATTCGTTTCAGCCTATGATAATCGTCTATACCTGGATCGCTTTTGCGCAGGTATAGCTTCTTATCGGGCGATTCCTGGTAAATCTGCCGGATAAGGCCAAAGAAGTCGACCGGAGTTAGTACAGGTCTACCATGTTTCTCTAAGAGGCCTGTCAGATGACGACTCGCCCGTGTCATCTTTTGGGTCTTCTGTAGATTTGTATTCATTCTCCCTATCATCCCCCTTATCTTTGTCCTGAGGACAAAGATAAGGGGGATGACGTTAAAAATCAAGTATCCTTCTATCTTCAACAAAATGCACACCCAGCATTGCGAGCCTAGAAGACGTTGGGTCTGTTCTCTTTCAGCCCAGTTTATTAGTGCAAGTATTGCTGCAGTTTACGACAGAGATCTTAGGTCAGCACGATTTAAGCTGTGCCTGTACACGAGAAAGAGTCCACTACAGAAAAGTCGGAGACTATCTATGTCTGGCTAGATCACAATGGAGGCGGACGAATGTCACTTCATGTCTTAACGCTGAATGTAAAAACCGAGCCCACCATCTTGAGTTTGGCACAAAACCAGCCATATCGTTAGCACTCCGAAACGGCCGACTCTGCATTACATGTACCCGCGAAACTGCAATATCGTCTCCTCTACAACGGCTTAGCAAGCAATAGCTAATTGCTCGCTAAGTTCGGGTTCGTAGGTTCCAGATGTGTATACTGGCAATTTGTCCATCTAATGAGGTCCAATACGTTCTAGGGATTACGGGGGGGACTATGAAGCTTTAAGGGTGAGTTCGTTTGGTAATTTATGTCAGTGAACCTTGGGGAATTGAAGAGAGAAACTCTCTTGACTTTCCATGATTCTGCCCATTCAGCCTCCTGCTTCCGTTCCGTCTTCCAAACCGCCTGCCGAGTGTCGAAAATTCCGGGATGGAATAGTCCTAAGGGGCCGGCCCCAGTGGGATTCCTAACACTGGCCTATGCGGGTTGCTTGGCCGTGAGCGACTTCTGGTAAGGGTTCGGGGGCATGGAGGCGGAACTTTTGCTACTCCGTCGCTGTGGACGGCGATGAGAGCGTTTATCGCTTGTTTCCCGACCCTAAGTTGTTTTTTACTTGCCTAGTGGGCGGATCCGCCTTCATACTTGCTGCTTAGAATGTACCCGCCACCTTCGGTAGACCATGAATCACAGTAATTCTCTAAATTCACATCCAGGTTTATGACGGCCTCCTGGCAATTGATGAAAAACATTACTAATGAGCACACTGATGCACTTGCTCTACTAAGAAGGGCCGTGGGGGACAATGAGGCAACCTTCCGTGCAGGCCAGTGGGAGGCTATCGTCTCATTAGTAGATCAGAAGAGGCATTTGCTGTTGGTACAGAGGCCCGGATGGGGCAATAGTTCTGTGTACTTCATTGCAGCTAGCGTTCTTAGGAGCCGTGGTTTAGGCATCACATTTATCGTCTCACCATTAATAGCCTTGATACGTAACCAATGCGAAGCTGCTAAGCGTCAATGGAATATTCGAGCTGAAAGTATTACTGGAAACAACACAGTAGACTGGTATCGAATTAAGCATAACATTAATAATGGAAATGTTGATGTGCTTTTCATTACTCCAGAGCAACTCTTCTCTCAACAGTTTTCTGAAAATCATCTCCAAGAAATCATCGACTCCACTAGTCTCTTCGTTGTGGACGAGGCACATTGTATGTCAGGTTGGGTAGATGATTATCGGATAGCATATTTAAAGGTGAAGTATTTAATTGAGTCATTACCCAATTCTATCCCAATTCTATGCACGACTGCCACAGCTCAAGACAAGGTAATAGAAGACATTAAGTTAAGGATATCCGGAATCGCCCTTCAACGTGGTCCACTTACACTTGAATCATTGGAACTACAGGCAATGCGATTATCCTCTAAAGAGGAAGGGCTCGCATGGCTCAAAGATCACATCCTCAAGCTGCCGGGAACTGGAATCATCTATACTCTGAAAAAAAGGGATACAAGCCTGATAGCATCATGGCTCAAGTTTAACAATGTGAGTTCGGAAGCCTATTACACCGGTATTGAGTCCGCTGCCCTGTCAGAGGAGAAATTTCTAAACAATCAGATCAAGGTGCTGGTAGCAACCAATGCATTAGGCGTAGGATATGATAAGCCAGATTTGAGGTTTGTAATCCACTATGGGGCACCAGGATCACTTCGCGCCTACTATCAACAAGTGGGGCGTGCGGGACGTGCAATCCAACAAGCAGTTGGCTTGATGATGCTAGATCCGAATGATGTTAAGGTTCACGGACATTTTTGGAGCCAAACATTTCCCCACAAAAAAGAGGTCAACAGAGTTCTTGATGAATTACACTCCAATACTAGGCTAACAATAGGACAATTGACTAAGAACCTGAACATTCAGTATCCTAAAATCCACAAAGTACTCACATACCTATCGCTTTGTAAACCGCCGCTCGTTCGAGAAGACCAATTTGGCGGTTGGTACAGAACTTCTCCCCAAGTAGCATATCCCGGGGAAACCTACAAAATCCACAAGATGATCATGGAACGAGAAAGGGCATGGCGTGAAGTACTGGACTATGTGGACCATAAGGGCTGCCTTATGGAGTATATTTGCAGGAACTTGGATGACCGCGCCTCGAAGCCATGTGGCAAATGTGCTTCATGCTTGGGACAATCAATTATTCCTGCCAACATTAGCCAAGCATCAATCGCTGCTGCTGTCAATTTTACCTCGGAGTCAGAGATCCCATTTATGTGTCACAGAAATATTCCAAAAAATGCCTTTCCGTTATACCAACTATCAGACGATATTTCACCAGATTGGCGGGCTGACGAAGGTCGTGCTCTTTCGCGGTGGAAGGATGATGTCTGGGGAACCATAGTTGCAGATGATAAGCGTACCCTACATTTCCGCGATGAATTAGTAGATGTTAGTGCAAAGATGATCAATAAAAGATGGCTCATGGATCAGTCATTAGGCTGGGTAACATGCATTCCGTCAATCAATAAACCTAATCTTGTGCCCAGCTTTGCTGAACGGCTAGCATTCAAACTCAACATTCCTTTCCAACCAGTTATTGCGTATTCCGACCATGCGGGACACCCATTCCGGGTGATGCGGGACACCATTCCGATCGATGCGGGACACCTATGTGTTATCAAACTGCCCTTCATGATTTAGTGGATTTGATGATCAATTCTTGTTCGCCTTGGACTTTGCGCATGGAGTCACCGGTCAGTTGAATTCTGTGGGCATTGTTGACCAGTCGGTCCAGGATTGCATCGG
>MPNB01000062.1 GCA_002238805.1 Rhodothermaceae bacterium bin80
AGAGGTCGGCGATCTGGTAGATGGACGCTTGATGCGCCTCGCGCAAGGCTCGAATGCGGGCCGGTCGCGGATCCTCCGGTTTGTCCTTGCGCGCTTCGGGCTTGGGCCAGAAGAAGGTGTGGTGGGGATTTTTTCGGAAGGCCACACAAAGATTTTTGAACGAGCCATAGGAATAGCCAAATTGGTCGGCGGCCTCTCTGGCCGAGAGACCGCCAACAAAGTAAGCGCGCAGGGCCTCGTATTGGATATGGCTGCGCAGGACCGGTTGGCGAAAGAAATCAGCGTAATCAGTCATCATTTATCATAAACTGTAAACCGACTACCAATATACACAACAATTCTGACAAATGCAAAATCTATCGTATTACTTTCAGAAATGCGTGCACATCCCCCTATAAATTGGTAATTGGTGCTGTACAGGCCCTCTCAGGGCATAATAATGTCTCTGTGACGATCTGGGCGACTAAGCCAATAATAATATTACTATCGTGGCTAACAGTATTCAGTTAATGATATGAGATGACGTTTTGTCGGCAATTTATGCCCGTCATAGCCCGTCAGAGGGAGGAATACAGCTAAATCAGTCACCAGCACAATCCGAATGGAAATTCAGGCTTGCAGGGGCTGTACTAGGCCTGATCGCAATCTATCCTAGGCCCAGTTGTAGCAATCAGAAGTGGAGACCCATAGGCCCCTCCCATAAAATCGTCAATTCAGAGGTTTTGCACGAAGCCTGTCACTTCTGCGTTCTGTTATTTTAGGAAGAGGTTAGGGAGCCATAGGCTAAGATCCGGGACGTACGTGACCACCATGAGTGCTATGATCATTGCAATAAAAAAGGGCATTAGGGGACGCGTCACACGAGAAATCCTTGTCCCTGCTACGCCGACTCCTACGAACAGCACACTACCCACCGGGGGAGTACAGAGTCCTATGCAGAGGTTCAATACCATAATGATTCCAAAGTGAATCGGATCAATTCCGAGCGTAACTGCAATGGGTAGAAATATTGGTGTAAATATGAGGACGGCGGGCGTGATATCCATGAAGATACCCACGCAGAGCAGAATCACATTGATGAGCAAAAGGATGACGATACCATTGTCCGTTAGTGCCAGGAGTGATGCTGTCAGTTGTTGTGGGATATTTACGTAAGCCATGATCCATGACATCCCGACCGAAGTAGCAACCAGGAGCAGAACAACTGCTGTAGTACCGCTGGCATCGATCAGGATCCGGGGAAGGTCTCGAAAAGAAATCTCCTGATAGATCAGTGCGAGGATCAGCGCATATAGCACGGCTACGGCAGCAGCCTCGGTTGCGGTAAAGAAGCCAGCAACGATCCCTCCCATCACAACGATAAGTAATGTCAGGCTGGGAATAGCATCCAGAAATTTCCAGAGAATCTGTCTGACATTTATTGTCTGCGCAGCGCCGTATTTGCGGCGCAGTGCAATAACACCAGCTACGGCCATCAGCGAAAGACCTACCAGGATTCCAGGCAGATAACCGGCCAGGAACAGTGCGGCAATGGATACGCCTCCGCTGGCGAGCGAATAGACAATCAGAATATTGCTTGGAGGGATTAGAAGACCCGTGGTTGCCGAGGTAATATTGACAGCTGCGGAGTAATTACGTTCGTACCCATCTTTCTCCATTTGGGGAGTCATGATTCCACCGACTGCCGATGCAGCAGCCACAGCTGACCCGGATATAGCTCCGAAGAGCATGGAAGCCAAAATATTCACGTGTGCCAAGGCGCCTGGAAGAAGACCAAGTAGTGCACGAGCGAAGTCGATTAATCGCCTAGCCATACCTCCCCGGTTCATGATCTGACCGGCTAATATGAAAAACGGTATGGCAAGTAACGCAAAGCTGTCAAGGCCTGTGGCAATTCGCTGCGCTTGGGTAGTTAGGGCGGGCCAAGTCCCCATGGTTACCAGCATTGTTGCTAGCGTGGCCAGACCAATGCTGTAAGCGATCGGAACGCCCAAGAGGAGCATCCCGGCAAAGCTCACTACAAGTACAACTATTTCAACCGTTTCCATTGCGCAGGTCCCTAATTTCGCCAGTTAGATCAAGTATTGCGTACCAGGCAATCAGCAGTCCACTGAGTGGAACAGCCAGATAGACATATCCCAACGGGAGTTGCAGGCTGGCCGAAGTCTGACCAAGTTTCAGCATTACCCAGACCAGGCGTACTCCTCCGGCAAAAAGAGCCGCCAAGGCAAATACGAGGACCAGTGACTCAATGAAAATGCGTAAAACACGTGCTCGATTGCCCGTAAGAGCGCTTGGAAGGAGATCCACACTTAGATGCATTCTCCGGCCTGCAGCGTATGCAGCTCCAATAAGCCCTACCCAGATCATCAGGTACCGTGCCAGCTCTTCTGTCCATGAGCTAGGATCTAGAAGGATAAACCGCGTAAAGACCTGCCATAGCACATCCAGTACCAACGTAGCCATGAGTGTAGCTACAAGTACAGCCAGGGAGCGGTCGAGCCATTTACGGGTACGGATCATTTAAGACGGAGGTAATTCATTCGCCAAGTAATCGATGTGCAGTCAACAGGCTTCGGGATTATCACATGAGGAGGTCGCTTGGATTTGCTCAATGAGCGTATAGATCTCGGGGGTTTCCCGGTATTCGTCATAGAGGGGTGTCACACGCGCAGCGAAGGGTTCCTTGTCAGGATATATGATCTCTACGCCGGCTTCCTGCACTTTTTGCAGGGCTTCTTCGGTAGCCGCCTTCCATAGTTGCTTCTGGTATTCAGCGGACTCGTCAGCAGCCTGCTGCACCCACGACTGTTGCTCTAGTGTAAGCCGATTCCACACAATGGTACTGATGAGTAGCACATCAGGGAGGCCAGTATGCTCATCAAGCGAATAGAACCTGCATACTTCATAGTGACGGGAGGTATAGAAAGAGGGAGGGTTGTTTTCCGCACCGTCGACGACGCCCTGCTGGAGTGCGGTATAAAGCTCTCCCCACGCAATAGGAGTTGCTGATCCTCCCAGGCTGTTCACCATTTTAACCTGGGTTGCACTTTCAAGAGTGCGAATCTTGAGTCCTTCCAGATCTTCGGGCGAGTGAACCGGTCGCTCTTTTGTGTAGAAGCTGCGACTCCCAGCGTCATAATAGGTAAGGCCGCGTAACCAATACTGTTCGCTGGACAACAGTATTCGGCGTCCAACAGGTCCGCCCAGAACATCGTAACGGTGCGCTTCACTTCGAAATATATAGGGTAAGCTGAGCACTTTGTATTCAGGTGCAAACCCCTCAAGTACCGCCGAGGCAACTTTTGTCATTCCCAGGCTGCCAAGCTGCAATAGTTCGAGCAGTTGCCGCTCGGTGCCTAGTTGTTGACTTGGATAAATCTGGATCTGGAGTGTGCCATCGGACAGGCTATCCAGTCTTTCCTGCATGAATACCATGGCTTGGTGGACTGGATGATTGGTGTCCAGACCATGACCGAGTTTGATGGTTTCCACAACGCCGGTGCGCGTGCAACTCGCGGTTAGAAGAAGTACGAGTATCGTGAGTCGACCTACCATTCGTTCTCGTATCCGGGGCGTGTTACAATGGCTGACCAGTCCCGAACATTCTCAGTGAATGCCCCAAGGCACCAGACGAACATAAAATCTACTGACGGTGGCGCTATTGTATCGTGGTAATTGGGGGTCACGTTGATTGCTTGCTCATCAAAAACATGCACATAGGTGTTCACCTTTTCCGGTGGGCGTGCACAGTTCTGGAGTACATAAGGTGTATCTCCTTCAATATCCGAGGCGCAGCGGAAATGATAAATTTCTTCCTTGGCTTCCGCTCCTAGTCCACTAGGTCCATCTGGACCATGAAAATGAGGCGGGTAGCTTCCCACGCCTCCTCTCTGTCCTATGAAGGTGTCCCCAAAGAGCAACCGGCAGGCTTGAATATTCTGATCGACGAGTTTATAGACTGTGCGCTTGGACATCGGACGTTTTGTCCCTACATTAGCAGCTAGGGGAGTTCCTTCGATCTCGGAGTGTCGTACGAGAACTGTGGGGTAACGAGTGTGGCAGTGGATTGCGCGGTACTCGCTAACATCACAGATCCCATCCTTGGCGCTAATCAGGATGCGATCACCAATGCCGGCATAGACAAGATCTCCCATACCAAGAGTATGTGATGCATTGGAGGTTTCCATATGTACTTTACCTCGGTTAACATAGAATATAGCCTCGGCATCTTGTGGTAGTTTAACCCTGACAGGCTCGTAGCTTGGTCTGGTGGGATCAAGTATAACACGTGCCATGCGTAGGAACTTAAAACTGGAGTTACCGGCTGTGATCACTTCTTGGTATTTATTCATTGTCCCACGTGTATCAAAAAGCTCAACCGTGCGAAGCGCATCGCTTCCCGGTACGACCGCACGTCCATTCAGCCTCCGTTGAGTTGCTGAGAGAGGAGGGGCCGTAATGATAGGTCCAATGTGTCGGGAGGGGATCATGGAGAGAGAGTATTAGGTGTTTCAGAAAGAAATTACGAGATTTGACCGAGTAACAAACAAAATATCTATGCGACGATTTCTTGACCGGAATTTTCTGCTTAGGAGTCCAGCTGCAGAAGTACTATACCACGAGTACGCAGCTACGATGCCTATAATTGACTATCACTGTCATTTGTCAGCGGAGGATATCGCAGTTGACCGAAGATTTAAAAATTTGACGCAGGCGTGGCTGGAGGGGGATCATTATAAATGGCGGGCAATGCGCATGAATGGCATTGAGGAGCACTACTGTACGGGTTCCGCCACAGACCGAGATAAATTCGATGCCTGGGCGCGTACGGTTCCACAAACAATTATGAACCCACTCTACCACTGGACGCACTTGGAATTACGACGGTACTTCGGGATTGAGGACCTCTTGGACAGCGGTTCCTCCAAGAGAATATTTGACCAGTGCACAGAATTATTGAGAACGCCGGAATACAGCTGCCGTGCACTGCTTGATCGCATGAAGGTGCGGGTTGTGTGTACAACTAATGATCCAATTGAGGATCTTTCCGCACATACTGCGATAGCGGAAGAGGGTGGGGCGTTGATAGTTGTTCCTGGATTTCGAGCGGATAAGGCCTCTCAGATAATGGACCCCGCAGCCTGGCGCACCTATATTTCTGCTCTGGGGGAAGCGGCAAATTTGGACATTACTTCTCCAGATAATCTACTCGAAGCGTTGCAGATCCGTCATGATTTTTTTGCTGACCGTGGATGCATTGTCAGTGATCACGGCGAAGAGCTATTGTACGCTGAGGATTATAAACACACTGATATTCTGCGCATTTTTAGTGGTACGTTGCGTGGCATCGTACCATCCCACAGGGACGTCAGGTTATTCAAGAGCTGGCTGCTGTATGAGTTGGCAAAGATGGATCATGCTGCAGAATGGACGCAACAATTCCATTTGTCGGCCTTACGCAATAACAATTCTCGCACACCAAAAGCAGATAGTGGCTATGATTCGATCGGTGATTTTGCAATTGCAATGGGAGTTGCCAGTTTTTTGAATCGCCTCAATGCTAGTGGTCAACTGGCTAGAACAATACTCTATTCAGTCAACCCAGCACATAATGAGGTACTTGCGTCCATGTGCGGCAATTTCTGTGAGCATCCCGTTCCAGCGAAAGTCCAATTTGGAACCGCGTGGTGGTTCATGGACCAGATCGATGGTATGGAGAGGCAGTTGACTGCATTTGCAAATATGGGACTCTTGAGTCACTTCGTGGGCATGCTGACCGACTCCAGGAGCTTCCTATCTTTTCCGCGGCATGAGTACTTTCGGCGTATCCTATGCAATATGATTGGAACACAGGTTGACAGAGGTGAACTCCCCTATGATCTGGACTGGCTTGGTCAGGTTGTGCAGAACATCTGCTACAACAATGCTCAAGAATATTTTCGCTTTCGGGTGTAGTAAGGCAGAAATACTGGTTCGTCTTTGAAGGTGCAGACTGTAGAATTAGAGGGATGGTGTCACGGACGGATCTGTTACAAGAAAGGTTCTACCGCAATTAGTGTTGAATGATTAAATCTGGGTTTCACCAAGATATAGCGCAATCAATGGAATCTTATCTGGATTTGACGCGACTCACCTTGACTGTTATACTCATCTTCTCTGAGGGCATAGACGGTCAGAGTAGCTGTATCGGGTATGCATGTCCACACTTACAGTCGTGCATGTTTTCCGGAATGCTGAAAGCAAGTCAATCTATCTTGATCCTCCAAAGACATCCTCACTGTCGCTGAAATACTGCCCCCCCTTGTCCGCCCAGTCTAATTTTCGCGATCACCTAGATTACCATCTCTGAGTTTCAGTTAGAATATCCAACAGTTTGGGAAAAGCATACAATGCGGGCCGGCGACCACTACTTGGATTGGTTTGCCGCAAGATTTCGTTTTCACAAAGATTTCTCAATAGTGTGTGGGTGGTGCTTGAAGGAATCTTTGTTTGATTCCTGAAATAATTTAGATTGAACATGGGGCGCGAGAATATGGCATCCATGATTCTGAATCCATATTTGGTGCGTATCTGCTGTTCTATGAGTATTTTTGTCTCTTCTCGCAGCTTCCGTATCCTCTGTATCACCGACCACAAGGATGTGGACTGCTCCCTGACGGCATCTAAGAAAAAACTGCACCAGCCTGTCCAATCGTCGTCCCGAGACACTGCGAGTAGCCGATCGTAGTACTCCTCTCTGTGTGCCTCTAACCATTGGCTAATAAAAAAGGCTGGTTCATCAACTAAACCAACTTGCCACATGAATAATGGTATTATCAGGCGTCCGGTCCGTCCATTACCGTCCCTGAATGGATGTAGTGCTTCAAACTCTGCATGCATGATTGCACACTGCACGAGCCTGTCTTGCGCATCAGCCGAAAGATAATTCTCCCAGCGACCAAGCGCTGATTTAAGATCTTCGGGTGCAATCGGTACGAATGTCATTTCATTGGTGGTGGCACCGAAAGGTCCTATGTAATTCTGGAGTGTGCGAAATTTTCCTGGAGACTTGTCTTGGCCACGAGTGCTGTTCATTAAATGGAAATGCGCAGTCTTAACGACATCCAGAGATAAGGTAATAGATCCTCTCCGCATTGATTCAGTCGCGATATTGAGTGCTGAAAAATAGTTCTTAATCTCTTGAATGTCGTTCACCAATGTGGTTGAATCTGGGCTATAGCCACCCTCAAACTTCATAACGTCCGTTAGTGAGGCTTGCGTACCCTCAATGCGAGATGATTGAACCGCCTCATTCAATTGTAAGGGGCCTAGCAAGAATTTGGGATTGACAGTGTCTAACAATGACTGGTTATATCTTCCGAGTGCCGTGTGTGCGGGGCCAATTTTGGAGATCAAGGCCGACCAGTTGATCCTACTATCTGGCGGGAAAGGTCGGTGCTGGTAATGAACTGGGGCCATGAACACGAGATGAGTGTATACCGCTCGTATATTATTAAAGCATTTTATGTTCCAAATTCTGGTGTTTTCGGGAAACAAACGGGTTTGTATCCGGTGGACGGGAAGCAAAATACTTTGTCTTCCAAATTCTGGTGTTTTCGGGAAACAAACGGGTTTGTATCCGGTGGACGGGAAGCAAAGCACTTTGTCTTCCAGATTCTGGTGTTTTCGGGAAACAAGAGAGTTTGAGTCCCATGGATGGGATGTGTATCCGGCATCAGTCTGATGCGGGATCATAGCGATGCTCCGCGCACGACCTTCAACCCTCTTATGCCATGTCAATAGTGTTTCTCAAAAAGTCCATTACTAATGACAAATCTGTGTCAGATCAGCTCCAGGTGATCCGAACAGGCTTGCAGTACGCCGCAACAAGCTGATCCAGTTTTCTCAAAGCTTGGACTCCAGTTCTACCAGTGACGGAATTAGATCGTTGAGCACCCATCCGAAATCCGGGTTTATTTCGAGTGCACGTTCAAACGATGATCGGGCCTTTTCCAGTTCTCCCCGATCCATATAAGTAATTCCGATTCGCGCATGGGCGTGTTCATGTCCCCAGGATGGCATGAGAGGATCTTCCAATATTTCTTCGGAAAAAATACTGGCTGCCCTGTTGAACGCTTCCATCGCACGTTCTTTGTCACCTCCCACGATTCCCGGGAGGTTGTAGTCCATGATCGCTTTTAAGAGTATGATTCGTGGATTGTCGGGCTCAAGCTCTATGGCCTTTGACATAGTCTGGTTGTACTTGCGTCCCAAACCGATAGCGTTCAGTGGGCTCACTGAGATCTTATGAGCATAGGATGTTGAAAGCAACCCCCATCCCTCGGCAAAAGTGTCGTCCATTTCCACTGTCGTCTCAAGGTTATCAATGGAGTAGTTGATGTATGCGCGAATTTCACGTCTTTTTCCGGACTCCCCTCGGTCTGTCATTATGTTGGCTATATCACTGGATACGGATGCAGCGTAGTAATGGGCAAGGAATGATAAGCTGTCATCTTCGGGGATTTGCTCAAAAATTGCACGGGCCTCTAGCAATTTGTCAATATCCCTGCGATTGGTTCCGTCGGTCAGAAGGTCCTTTCCTTGGAGTACCAGTTCCCTGGTCGTCTGTGCTTGAACGGGGAGGTTGAACGTAAGAAGGGTGAGGAGGGTAGTGACGAATGCGTATCTCATAATGGTTTCTTCTATGAGGTTTAAGTAGGGTGATTCAATTCGGTGTTATCGAAATGCGCTCCGGCATCTACTTCGTGCTTGTCATAAAATCAACATATCTCTGTTGAACACCGTTCCACTGAACTCGCTCAAAATTACTACGAAGTCCGGTTACAAAAACTGTAAATGATTTTTTGCTGTACATGCCATTGTCCTTCATCGTAGGGCATGGCAACATCCCCTTTGCTGGTATACCGGAAAACAAAAGCAATAACTCCCCTTCAATAAGTCCCAGTTCAGTTTCTATGGCAAACGCAAACCAATGCTGCCAAAACGCCTCATCAACGAGTCGCGAGTACCTACAGGGAGACCCCACGTTTCCACGGGATAAAATCATGCTGTCCCAAGTGTGTCGCAGCAGTGACGTAATCACCGCTTGCGACACGCACAATCAGGTCAAGGAGTCGGGCCCCGGCCGATTCAACAGTTTCATCACCCTCAATAATGCTTCCTGTGTCCAGATCTATCAGGTCCGGGAGTCGGTGGGCAAGTGCAGAATTGCTGCTAATCTTGATGACCTGGGCGACCGGATTACCGGTTGGCGTTCCCATACCCGTGGAGAAGAGCATAATCTGAGCCCCCGCTCCTGCAATGGCTGTCGTAGACTCTACATCACCTCCTGGTGTGCATAAAAGGTTCAGCCCCGACTCAGTGGAATATTCGGGATAATCAAGTACTGCTGTAATCGGAGAGGTGCCACCTTTACGCGCGGCACCAGCACTCTTCATTGCGTCTGTGAGTAATCCGTCCCGAATGTTTCCTGGTGAGGGGTTCATTTCAAAACCGGATCCTACGGCTTCTGCCAGTGTGGCATATGATTCCATTAAATCAACAAAACGAGCGGCGGCAGACGCATGTGTGCACCGGTCGATCAGTGACTGCTCCAGACCACAAAGCTCAGGAAACTCTCCAAGAATAGCACTACCGCCGAGCGTCACAAGGAGATCGGTAGCATATCCCATGGCTGGGTTTGCGGAGATACCACTAAATCCGTCCGAACCCCCACATTCAAGTCCCAGGGTAAGTTTGCTCAGTGGTGCATGAGCGCGTCGAAGGTTGTTTGCCTCTTGCAGGCCAGAGAAAGTGTACGCAATGGCATCAGTGATAAGGGCATCTGCACTCGCGAATGATTGCTGTCGGAACACCCGGAGAGGCTTGTCAAAAGCAGGATTGCGCTTGTGCAGCTCCTCCATTAGTATTTTTGATTCGGCGTTCTCACAACCCAGACTTAGTACAGTTCCACCACATACATTTGGGTGGTTTAAGTAACCCGCCAGAAGGCCGCACAGGCTCCTGGCGTCCTGACGTGTTCCACCACATCCCAGTTGGTGTGTGAGGAAATGCACGCCGTCTACATTTTCGAAAAGTCGCTCCGATACAACCGATGTCTCTATTGTGTCTTCCGTTGAGTTACCCGTACGGTATGCATACGCTAGTGCAGCGACTTGTTGACGGTAAGGAGAAATTCGGCTGTATCCCAGTTCATCTTCAAAGGCGCGGCGGAGTACATCAATATTTCGGTTTTCACAAAACACCAGCGGAAGCACAATCCAGTGATTGGCTGTACCTACCTGACCATCGCTTCGGTGGTACCCCAGGAAGGTTGTCTCCTCCCAATGAGAGGCATCAGGAGCCTGCCAGGCCTGGGGCCTGTGCGTGGACCGTACACTGTACCCCGAGGTATCGTGCACCAGATCACTGCGGTTGAGGCGGTCTCCAACATGAAGATCCCGCAGTGCCCGACCAACTATTACTCCGTACATAACCACGGCCTCTGACTGGCGGATGAAATCCGTCACGACCTTATGCTTGGCAGGGACAGGCGATCTGGTTAAGCAACCGGGCAGGAACTCAATGCCTGCAGGGAGCGTAACCAATGCAACAGCGACGTTGTCACCGGGATGAATTCGCAACACCCGCACCGACATCAGGACAAATGCGAGTGATCGCCAACGTTTAACTGGGTGGCTTTACCTGAAACAGAACTATTTACACCGACCATCGATTTGTTTAGTACAGTGTCAGTGATTTTCGCAGATTCAAAAATAATGCTGTTGCGAATGACCGAGTTTCCGATGTAGGCACCAGACTCAACGGCTACATAGGGTCCAAGGACCGAATTTTCAACAACAGCGTCTTCAGCAATGTACACAGGTTCCAGAATGACTGAATGCGTGCAGCCGGGTCGCACAGTATCCTGCGGCTCGTGATGTAACAGATAGCGGGTTGTTTCCATAAAGGCTTCTAGTGTACCGCAGTCAAGCCATGCTTTTACCGCAGCTGTCCGAAAGGTCAGGCCCTGTTTCAGCATCAAATCAAAAGCATCAGTCAAATAGTACTCCCCACCCTTACCACAGATGTTTTTGTCGAAAAGCACCTGGATTGCAGACTTGAGTTTGCTGAGTTCTTTCACATAGTAGATGCCAATCAACGCCTCGTTGGAAATAAACTTCTGTGGTTTTTCTACAAAAGCAGTTACGCGGTCGCCCTCGCGAACGGCAACGCCGAACCTGCTAGGATCGTCCACCTCTTTGATCCAGGTAACCACATCGCTGTTGCCCAAGTCATGTACAGGATCCATATCAAATACCGTATCCGCGTAAACGACGACGCCCTCGCCATCCAGAAATTCCTCTGCGCAGATCACTGCATGGGCGGTTCCCTTTGCTTCTTCCTGGATCACGTAATGCGCATGTATGTTATGTCGTGCGCAAACGGCATCCAGTATCTCGTATGCTTTGCGATCAAAACCAGGTCCCAAAATGAAAACCCCATCGGTTACTGGCCGTGGGAGCGTATGGGTGAACTTTTCTACGATACGCTCCACCATACATTGACCGCGTACGGTCAGGAGCGGTTTGGGGGTGATTGATGACTGGGGGCGCAGCCGCTTGCCACGGCCAGCCATGGGGATAATGAGTTTCACGGGCTAGTCTAGAATTAGATTATGGTCTGTTCGTTCTTCCCAGCGGATCTCGTCCACCGCTTCCGCTTTTCCGTATCCTGCATATAGTCGATTCGGGCAGTTAATGACGAGCGCATCAGACGCTCCGATATTGCGGTATGCATGAATCACTCCTGGGGGTACCTGTACAGTGCAAGGGTTATTACTTCCGGTGTCAAGTACCTGACGGACTCTATAGGTTGGCGATTCACTACGATTATCCCACAGATAGAGTCTGAACGTGCCGCTCAGAAAGGCGAAAATATCCGTTTGGTGCAGATGCTCGTGGGGGCCGCGTGTAATACCGGCACGTGTCATGGAGACATATGCCATAGTAGGGTGCACTTCCGGAGCAAGTTCATCATGTCGGAAAATTTCTGACAGCCAGCCGCGAGCATCTGCATAATGTATTAGCTGCCGAACTACACAATCATACACGGTGCCCGTTTCCCAAGTCATTCGTTTGCTTCTTCTTGGGGGCTCAGAGTGGGGTAGACAAGGTGTCGCGCAAGTTGATTGGCCTCATGCCAACCCTCAAGTGTCCCTGCGTCCCCCCACCAGCCTTTGAGCACGCCATAGGTAAGTTCGCTTTGATTGACATAAGCGGAATTGAGATCGCTGACTTCATATTCTCCACGCCGACTTGGTGAGAGTGTGCGGATAAAGTCAAACACCTGCGCATCGTAAAAATAAAGTCCGGTCACCGCATACTTGCTTGCGGGGTTTGTTGGTTTTTCTGTTATTTCTACGATCCGATCTCCTTCAAACCGGGGGACTCCATAACGTTCGGGGTCAGGGACCTCTTTCAGGAGGATTCTTGCGCCCTGCTTTTGGTTCTGAAAGACCTTAGCCTCTTTGATAAGATTATCTTCCAGAACATTATCTCCGAGGGCAACTAGGAAGGGTTTACCAGCGGCAAAATTTTCACAGAGTCCGAGGGCCTGTGCGATACCGCCCGGCTTATCCTGCACGCGGTAAGTCAGGTCCAGCCCAAGCGCTCTTCCGCTGCCGAGCAGGTTGACGACATCACCCATGTGCTCTGGACTGGTTACCACAGCAACACGCTCAATACCCGCCTCTCTGAGCCGCATGAGCGGATGATAAATCATGGGGTATTGGCCAACCGGCAACAGGTGTTTGTTGGTGACTTTGGTGAGAGGGTAAAGCCTACTCCCTGTGCCGCCAGCAAGGACGATCCCGTTCAAGGATTCATGCATTTGTGAAGTTGTAGTTTGGGGCTGGATCAATGCAACTTTCGGCGCTTTGATCCACCTAAACGGAGGATGCCTGTTCTCGTTGCAGATCTCGTTCGACCATCTCTTCGACCAGTTCTTCAAAGGAAGTGGTTGGTGCCCAGCCGAGCTCCTTTCGCGCTCGGGAGGCATCTCCCAGCAGGTGGTCGACCTCGGACGGTCGGTAGTAGCGTGGATCCACTTCCACCAGTGTCTGCCCCGTTTTGACACAGCGGCCTTTTTCCTCTCTGCCCGTTCCGGTCCATTCCAAAGGTAGTCCGACTTTCCTGAATGCCAGTGAACAGAGGGTCCGAACTGAGGTGGCCCGTCCGGTCGCTAATACGTAGTCACGAGGCTCTTCCTGCTGCAGCATAAACCACATGCCCTCCACGTAGTCACGTGCGTGCCCCCAATCTCTTTTGGCATCCAGGTTACCCAGGTACAGCTTCTGATCAATCCCGAGTTTTATTCGGGCAGCCGCTCTGGTGATCTTGCGTGTCACAAAGGTTTCTCCACGCAGCGGACTTTCGTGGTTAAAAAGGATACCGTTACATGCGTACATGCCATAAGCCTCTCTGTAGTTGACGGTAATCCAGTACGCGTAGAGTTTAGCGGTGCCGTAGGGACTGCGCGGGCAGAATGGAGTTTTTTCGGACTGAGGTGACTCTGACGCGTTGCCAAATAGTTCACTGGTAGATGCCTGATAGAAACGGACACGATCCCCTATACCGAGAATACGCATTGCCTCCAGTAGTCTCAGAACACCGACCGCGTCTGCATTAGCTGTGTACTCGGGAGTTTCAAAGCTTACCTGCACATGGCTTTGTGCTCCCAGATTGTAGATCTCGTCCGGCTGGACCTCCTGTACAATGCGGATAAGGTTTGTAGAATCTGTAAGATCGCCGTAGTGAAGCCGGAACCGGGCTTCACCTACATGAGGATCCGTGTACAGGTGATCAACCCGCTGGGTGTTGAAGAGACTGGCACGGCGTTTGACACCGTGAACAACGTATCCCTTGCTCAGCAGAAGCTCAGAGAGATATGCGCCGTCCTGACCAGTCACTCCCGTGATCAGGGCTATTTTTTCTTTCATGAGCAGTGTGCCTGGTACCAGGTGTAGGTCTTTTGTATACCCATTCGCAATGATGTTGGAGCTTGCCAACCCAGCTGTGTAAGGCGAGAAACATCTACAAGCTTGCGGGGCGTGCCATCAGGCTTGGACCGGTCAAAGTCGAGCGTGCAGTTTGTGCCGATGACTTCTTGGAGCAGTACACATAGGTCCTTGATACTAAGATCCTTCCCGTAGCCTACGTTCAGCATCGAGTCAGGGGCTACACGGTTGATCTGGTTTTCCGGGGTTTTCAGCACGAACACACAGGCATCGGCCATGTCTTCGCTGTACAGAAATTCTCTCCGGGGTTTGCCGGAGCCCCACACAGATACACGGTCGTCGCCCCGTGTGCGTGCTTCATGAAACTTGCGCATGAGTGCAGGCAGTACGTGGCTCGAGGCCAGGTCAAAGTTATCTCCCGGACCATAGAGATTGGTTGCCATGAGTGTAACAAAATCACATCCATGCTGCCGGCGAAGTGCCTGGCATTGAACAACTCCGGCAATCTTGGCAACAGCATACCACCGATTGGTGATTTCGAGCGGTCCGGTGAGCAATGCAGTTTCTTTTAGAGGCTGCGGAGCTTCCCGGGGATAAATGCATGTGCTGCCTAGAAAGATCAGACGTTTCACGCCGCTGTTTTTTGCAGCTTGCAATACATTGTTCTGTATCAGGAGATTATCACCCAAAAAATCTGCGGGGTACTGATCATTAGCAAGTATACCTCCTACACGAGCCGCGGCCAGGATAACGTATTCTGGCTGTTCCTGTGCAAAAAAATCATTGACAGAGTTTTGAGAGCGGAGATCCAGCTCGCTGCTTGTTCGAAGCAGCAGGTTCATATACCCGTTCGCATGAAGTTTCTTGACTATCGATCGCCCCAATAGTCCTTTATGTCCAGCCACGTAAATGGAGGCGTCTGGATGGGCAAGATGCATACAGTCAGGCCGTCTGTCTAATTTTTTGACGAACGTAAGCGAGTGTGCGCTGCAGTCCTTCGATCCGGTCTACGCGCGGGCTCCAGCCAAGAAGTTGATGGGCCAGAGAGGTGTCTGGTTGTCGACTTTTTGGGTCGTCTTCGGGAAGCTTGTGCTGTGTGATAGTACTCTTGCTATTTGTCAGCGAAATAATTTCTTTCGCGAAGTCCATAATAGAAATTTCATCACGGCTCCCGATGTTAACAGGTTGCGTGACATTGCTGTAGAGGAGTCGTACGATCCCCTCAATAGTGTCGTCCACGTAAGCGAAGGATCGTGTTTGTTCACCTGTTCCGTGGACCGTAACGGACTCGTCGCAAAGCGCCTGACGCATAAAGGCGGGTAGCGCTCGTCCGTCATTTAAACGCATGCGAGGGCCATATGTGTTGAAGATGCGCACAATGCGTGTCTGTAAACCGTGGTAGCGATGGTAGGCCATTGTAAGTGCCTCGGCAAACCGCTTGGCTTCATCGTATACCCCGCGCAATCCAACTGGATTTACGTTACCCCAATAAGTCTCTTTTTGTGGATGCTCCTGGGGGTCACCGTACACTTCGCTCGTTGATGCCAGCAGGAAACAAGCACTCTTGGCTTTGGTCAGCCCGAGTGCATTATGTGTGCCAAGAGCACCAACCTTGAGCGTTTGAATCGGAAGCCGCAAGTAATCGATAGGAGAGGCCGGGCTTGCAAAGTGAAGGACATAATCCAACGGGCCTTCAATCTCAATGTATTCAGTTACGTCGTGTTCGAGAAAAGTAAACCTCGAACGTTGCGTCAGGTGCGCAATATTATCGGGCGATCCGGTCAGGAAGTTGTCCATGCAGACAACCTCATGCCCATCGTTCAGTAGCCGGTCACACAGATGAGATCCTAGGAAACCAGCGCCACCAGTGATCAAGGTCCGCGGCATCAGCGATGTATAGACCGTCCTAAGTTATTAAGCGTATGTTCATATCTAAACAAAGGTACAACCTGAATGCTCACCAATTGACTATTTTGTTAAGAGCGGGGCAAGCTTTTGTGGAGATGTTTCCCGGATCAGTGCGCGTGCCAGTGCACGAGCAGGATCGATGAGTGTCACATCTGGCATATGCGGTACAGCAAGTGGTAGTTCTGTGCATCCCAGGATTACAGCTTCCGCGCCCAGATCACAACATGTGCGTACAGCTGAAAGAACCATTTCGCGTGCTTGTCGAGTAACAGGAGCCGATTTGGCTTTAATTCCAAACTTTGGATCAAATATAGCATGGTGTACCACATGCTCGGCTATTTCGTCGCTGGGCATAATTGGGGTAAGGCCGGCACTTTCCACTGCGGATTGGTACAAGCCCAGACGATGAACACTCAGTGTTGATAGACATCCGACTTTAGTTATAACTGGCAGTGTTTCCTGTACGTGTCGAATGGTTTCCTGGATAAGATGTAGTATGCGGATATTCACGCCCTTCAGTGAGCTTGTCAGCGTGTTGAAAATTTCTGGAGCGTGTGCAGAATTGCAGGGTATACCTGCGACGCGAACTCCCAACTCAGCAAGTGTGCGGGCTACAGAAGCGATGGCAAATCCGGGATTCTTCGTAATTTGTCCGAATACATATGCACTGCGATCTCCAATCTTGTGACTGTAGGAAAGAAGCGCCATTGGAAGATGCTCCTGATCTCTTACGGCATTGGTTTCCGCGATGACTTTTTCGGCAAGGGCCAGTCCGGCTTGTGGTCCCATTCCGCCAATAATGCCGATGGTTGGGGGTTCCATTGATGGTTGTCGTAGTGTTAGGTGATTGACCAAGTTATAGTTTTTATCTTTGCGTATGCAAGGTAACGGGCTTTGCCCTCAGATTTAGTGACTGCCCGGTCGTCTAATGGCAGGACAGCGGCCTTTGGAGCCGTCGGTGGAGGTTCGAGTCCTCCCCGGGCAACTTGATTATTTTAGTACAACGCAGACTTGAGGGAATGGCATCATATCGAGAGTTACCCATAGGGATATTTACTGGCAGTAGCAACCCGGCACTTGCAGAGCGGATTGCTACTGCCTACGGCCAGTCACTTGGCAAGCTCAGCCGTGTTGTGTTTTCAGATGGTGAACTGTATGCAAAGTATCAGGAGTCTATTCGGGGTAGAGATCTCTTCATTGTCCAGAGTACATATCCGAACGCAGATAACTGGATGGAGCTTCTGCTACTCATAGATGCTGCCAAACGAGCCTCCGCGGCCCGGATCAATGCTGTGATCCCCTACTTTGGTTATGCACGTCAGGAACGCAAAGATCAGCCGAGGGTGCCTATCGCTGCGAAGCTGATGGCAGACCTGTTGCAAACAGCAGGCATAAATCGGGTTCTGACCATGGATTTGCATGCTTCACAAATTCAGGGTTTTTTCAACGTTCCTGTGGATCATTTATACGCTTCAGCAGTATTCACGGACTATTTTCGAAAACTCCGCCTGACGAATCTGGTGGTGGTTGCTCCGGATGTAGGAGCGATCAAGATGGCCCGTGCTTATGCCAATAGTCTCAATACAGATCTTGCGGTCATAGATAAGCGGAGACCACATCCGAATAAGGCGGAGATCGTGAATATTATTGGTGAGGTCAAGGGGCTCAATGTGCTCCTAATTGACGATATAATTGACACGGCGGGGACCTTGACGAACGCCGCCAATGCTCTCAGGGAAGCCGGAGCACGCGAAATCATGGCAGCATGTACACATCCGCTCTTGTCAGGTAAAGCCTATGAAAGGATTGAGTCCTCTGTTTTGAGCAAACTCGTGGTTACCGACAGTGTCCCACTCAGACGTGAGTCTGAATTTGTGGAGGTGGTCAGTGTTGCAGAGATGTTTGCTGATGCGATTCAGCGCATTGCAACTGACGACTCAGTTTCTACCCTGTTCAATCCGTAAGTCATCATTTTTGTATGAACGCTATTACGATCACAGCAGAAGCGCGTACACCCGGAAAGGCCGCGGCCAGGGCAGCGCGTAGACAAGGAAATGTGCCGTGCGTCCTCTATGGACATCATGTAGGGGCACAATCCTTTACAACCAGCGAGAAGAGTCTCAAGCCGCTCATTTTCACCAATCGCACACACATTGTTAGCGTGAATCTTGGAAAGGACAGCTGGGATTGCATTGTCAAGGATGTGGCCTATCATCCGGTCACTGACCGCCCCATGCATGTAGACTTCCAAGTTCTGCAGGCGGGTGAGAAGGTGACACTTCCTGTACCCCTCAACTTTGTTGGTGTATCGGTCGGACAAGCCGAAGGCGGGTTGCCGAGTTATGTGCTTAATGAGCTGGCGGTAAGCTGTTTTCCACGGGACATTCCCATCCAGATTGATGTAGATATCAGTCAAGTGGAAATTGGCCAATCTCTTCATGTACGTGACGTAAAAGAGGACACGTTGGACTTTCTGGCGCCGGATGACCAAATTCTGATGACTGTAGAGGCTCCGCGTGCTGCTGAGGCCGAAATAGAAGAAGGGGAAGAGGAGATAGAGGAAGAAGAAATTGACGAATAAGGCCAGAAAGAGACCGCTTACAGGTGGTTCCTATGGCGCGACGAAAACGCGTGATTCTTGGACTAGGTAATCCAGGTGCGACGTATGCAGGTACCCGTCATAATGTGGGATTTGAGGTGGTCGACCGGATTGCAGAGCGGTGCAAAATATCGTTGAATCCAAATCTCCGAACTAACTCAATCACAGGCAAAGGGCGCTGGCGTGGTTACACCTTTGTCGTGGCAAAGCCTCAAACGTGGATGAATCGTGCAGGGGAATCAGCGCGCAGCCTTCAACGCCGAATGAACCTGGATGTAAAGGAATTACTGGTAGTGCTGGATGATATCTATTTGCCTGTCGGAACTTTGCGGTTACGTCAGGGAGGAAGTGCGGGAGGGCACAACGGAATGCAAAGTGTCATTGAGAGCCTTGGAGATGAGAATATCTCGAGATTGCGAATAGGAATCGGAGAAGACTTCAAGCGGGGCAGGCAGGCAGATCATGTCTTATCCGGGTTCAATGAAGAAGAAAAAATCATTATGGATACGACGCTCAACAACGCACGGGATGCAGCACTGATGTACGTTGTGGATGGGATTGTGTCAGCGATGAATCAGTTTAATCGGCGAACTAATGTACGTTCCAAGGCAGTTGGCCGTGGAGATACAGATAAGCTGAACCGCTGATGAATACACGTATCGGCAGCACACCTGCCCTGGGCCTTCAGATTCGACCACTTAATTTTTAATCTCTATTCAGTTTTGTAATGCAAGTAGTTCCTTTGATTTCTCTGGTATGCGCTTGTGGGTTGGTAGCGCTTTTCTTTGCCTGGACTCGGGCAAGATGGATTGCCAGGCAATCTCCCGGCACCGAGCAAATGATAGTGATTGCCGGCTATATAGCACGAGGAGCACAGGCTTTTCTGAAAAGGGAGTACCGTGTTCTTTCAATCTTTGTCTGTTCAGTAGCTGCCATTCTGGCTGTGACAGGCTTGATGGGAGGAGCAGACTCAGGTCGCTCCCCACTCATTGCTGTATCATTTCTGGTTGGGGCGGTCTGCAGTGGAGCTGCTGGATTCATTGGTATGCGTGTGGCTACAAAGGCGAATGTTCGGACGACCAATGCAGCACGAACGGGGTTATCCGATGCACTCAACATTGCGTTTTCCGGCGGTCTTGTGATGGGATTATGTGTGGTTGGTCTGGGTATTCTGGGGCTTGCTGGATTGTTTTTGGCGTACAGCGGATTGACTGACTGGTCGACGATCAAGGTTATAGACGTTATTTCTGGGTTTTCTCTGGGGGCTTCTTCCATAGCCCTTTTTGCGCGCGTAGGTGGTGGGATATACACCAAGGCTGCGGATGTGGGTGCCGATCTGGCCGGCAAGGTTTACGAAGGAATCCCGGAAGACGATGTACGTAACCCTGCGACGATTGCCGATAACGTCGGAGATAATGTCGGAGATGTTGCCGGTATGGGAGCAGACCTCTTCGAAAGTTATGTTGGCTCAATCATCGGTGCAATGGTGCTTGGTACGGGCTTCTTGACGGTATTTGAGGGCTCGGGTGCGGCGTTAGGTGATTTGAGTGCAGTGGTCCTTCCTCTGGTGCTTGGGGCCGTAGGTATTTTAGTCTCTGTGCTGGGATCCTTTTTCGTTCGTGTGAAGGAGGGCGGCAACCCCCAGACAGGACTGAACCTTGGTGAATTTGGTGCGAGTGCAGTTATGGCTGTACTCGCTTTTTTTGTGATCACCTGGATGTTGCCGAGTGAATGGGTTGCCACTACGAGCATTGTGGGTGAAAAGGTCTATACAGCGGTGGGAGTGTTTTGGGCAATGCTCATCGGATTGGTATCCGGCGTGCTTATTGGTCTCGCAACTGAATATTTTACATCGACGGGCACACTACCGACGCTTCTTATAGCAAAGCAGAGTGTAACCGGGGCGGCAACTAATATTATTTCGGGGTTGGGGGCAGGTATGTATTCAACTGGAGTTCCTGCATTAGTGATTGCTTTGGCTATTATCGGAGCTTTCAGCACTGCCGGTCTTTACGGGATTGCCATTGCTGCGGTGGGGATGCTATCGGTCACCGGTATTCAGTTGGCGGTGGATGCGTATGGTCCAATCAGTGATAATGCGGGTGGCATCGCGGAAATGGCGCACTTGCCGGCAGAGGTCCGGGAACGAACTGATAAACTGGATGCGGTTGGTAATACGACAGCGGCCATAGGCAAAGGTTTTGCTATTGGTTCGGCGGCGCTGACTGCACTGGCACTGTTCGCCGCATTTATGCAGCAGGCTGGGCTTGAAACGATCAATGTCGCTAAACCGAACATACTTGCCGGCCTTTTAATTGGGGCCACACTGCCTTACGTGTTCAGCGCTATGGCTATGGGTGCAGTAGGGCGTGCGTCGGCTGATATGATTACGGAGGTTGGCAGACAGTTCAGGGAGATTCCGGGGTTGCGCGAAGGGACGGCTACAGCGGAGTACGCTAAATGCGTCGACATCTCAACCGCAGCGGCAATCCGGGAAATGATTGCCCCCGGCCTATTGGCCATTTTGGTACCGGTAATCGTTGGATTCATCAGCCCGGATATGCTTGGTGGCCTACTTGTTGGTGTAACCGTTTCCGGTGTTTTATTTGCAATATTCCAATCGAATGCTGGTGGAGCGTGGGATAATGCTAAGAAACGTATTGAAGCAGGGATCAATATTAATGGAGTAACTATAGGGAAGGGGACAGAGGCACATAAGGCCTCTGTAGTTGGCGATACGGTGGGTGATCCGTTCAAGGACACGTCCGGTCCGAGCTTAAATATTTTGATTAAGCTCATTGCGGTGGTTGCGCTTGTTATTGCCCCGTTCCTTTAAGGCAAAACAGGGAATTCGTTTGAAAAAGAAAGTTTGTACGCCAGGCTAACTGGCAAAGTGTAGCGGGTGAAAGTCCTGCGTTATGAAGATGCAATCTATCACATATCTCTGCGAGTCATGCATGTTGTTTCGTGAGGACCAACATGAAGCGTTGACAGCGGTGCATGCGGCCGGAGCTATTGAGCATCGAAATATTTATCAGGCTCTTTACTTTTATGAGTGGCAGCCTGTTTGATGGTGAGTACTTCTTGCAATTGCGGCATCAGAATTGTTTCAATTATTCACTATAATTCCCAAAAACTGACATCGAAATATCAACGAATTCGGATCGATTGGAGATCATTTCTCCAAGGCGACTTCCGAGCGGAGTGACGGTGGAAAAATGAGAGCAGGTGTTGTAAGGGATGCCCGAAATGGACTTTTCAAGGATATTCTCGCGGAATCACAATGGAACAGAACCGGATATCATTGAGGAAGGAAGCCGTCTCACAGTCCGTCTTTGGAAGGCGGAACCTGAATCAAGTAATGTTCACCGGAAACACTGTTTTTCGGGCAATCATGTGAAGTTTGATGCTATTATCAGCGGGAACGTCCTGCCATTATTAGATCTCACACTATACAAGACGTGCTTTATAGCCAATACGACGATGGTATACGAACTGGCACGTTATGGAAAGCACTGCGTCTGGCACACCTTGAAGATTCCCGCAAAACCTTCCGAATTGAGGATTTCCTTGGCCTCGTGAGTGTTTACTGGTACCCAGATCGCTTGGGTTGCAAGGCCATTTTGCA
Organism: Rhodothermaceae bacterium bin80; assembly: GCA_002238805.1. Classification (GTDB taxonomy): domain Bacteria; phylum Bacteroidota; class Rhodothermia; order Rhodothermales; family Bin80; genus Bin80. The sequence goes on from MPNB01000062.1 coordinate 22,135, forward strand.
CGAATCTCCTTGCGAAGATGGTTTGGTTGTATCTTTCTGAAAATTTTCTTGTAGCCTTTGCTCAGGAAAATCTCCTTTAAGCTTCTCTGACGGGGTCTCCCACCATACACACTGGAGCAAGAGTTCTTTTTTCAAAACTCGTCTTGGGTATAGAACCACGGACTGCCAAGGTTAATGCTTTCCGCCATGTACAAAGATTTACATAATGGGAGTCACATTCTACTGGGGTGGCTTATGGCATTCCAGCTGACCCTAATCATGGGGTGCACCGGGGATAGTGAGGTTGGTCAGAGCAGTAGCACCTCCCAAGACAACCGTCCCATCCTCATTGACGGTGGCACGGTAGTCGTGATGGACAGTGCTGGAACCATCCTTAAGGGTGGTGCGGTGCTCGTTGAAGGTGACCGCATCGCTGCGTTACTTGAGGTTGATATGCCCCGACCAAACGGCGCGATATTGATTGACGCAACAAATCACCTAGTCATTCCCGGCCTGATCAATACCCATGGTCACGCCGCGATGTCTCTTCTGCGCGGTCTTACCGACGATCTTCCGTTACTGACTTGGCTTAACGACTACGTCTTTCCGGCAGAGGCCGCACTCGTGGCACCCGACTTTGTCTACCAGGGCACTCTGCTCTCATCAATTGAGATGTTGAAGGGTGGTACCACCACGTTTGTAGACATGTACTACTTCCGCGACGACATAGCGCGAGCTGCAATTGACGCCGGGATCCGCGCGGTAACCGGTCCCCATGTCATCGGCTTTCCCGCGCCGGACTATTCGACCCCCGAAGCATCACTCGCCGATGCTGCTTCGTTCATGGAACAATACCAGAATCATCCTACCGTGGTCCCGGCCGTTGCCGTGCACGCACTCTACACTACACCTCTTGCAGCGGTTGAAGCCGCCTTCCGACTTGCTGAACGCTATGAGGCCCCCTTTCAGATCCATGTCGCTGAGGATTCCTCCGAGGATGCCACTGTTCGTGAATTAACCGGTATGGGAGTGATTGAGGCGCTTGACTCCATTGATGCACTCCGACCTGGAACCATCCTTGCTCATTCAATCTTCTTGTCCGATGAGGATATCAAACGCCTCGCCGGAAGTGGTGCCGGAATTGCGCATAACCCCCAGAGTAATATGAAGCTCGGGATCGCACGAGCAGCTCCGGTTGCTGAATTGCTCGCTGCACAAATTCCAGTGGGACTAGGAACGGACGGTTCCGCGAGCAATAATGATCTCGATCTGTTCGACGAGATGGATACTGCCGCTAAGATTCAGAAATTTATGCTGAGTGATCCTGCTGTTCTACCAGCGGAAACTGTATTCCGAATGGCAACCATGGGTGGTGCCAAAGTGCTGAACCTGCATGACGAAATCGGATCACTTGAGCAGGGTAAACGTGCCGACATTGTGCTGGTTGATATGCAACGTGCCGGGCTTACGCCGCTTTATCGTGTCTATTCACACCTTGTGTATGCAGTGCGTGGAAGCGATGTGACGACCGTGGTCGTGAACGGACGAATCGTCGTTCGCGACCGTGTGATATTAACCGTGGATGAGGCAGAGGTCATTGAGAAAGCGCGTACATTCGGGAATCAGGTACAGCAAGTTATGGCCGGATTAGGCAGACAGTAACTGAGGGGCAGTCTGCCAGAAAACTGTAACATGGGGCTACCCGAATCCAATTGATAGCCTCGACTAGGCAGAGGGCTCCGCTCGCCGCATTCGAAAGAAATGAGCCTACTCCCTAGAAAGTCTGGGTCAAAATTTGATTTGCTCAATAATTGTGATCTCCCACTCCGATGTGCAGAGGGTCTCACAAATAATTTCCTCACAGTAGGTGTATCCCCACCTGCTCTGAATCTCAGAAAACAAGGGAGCAATGCAGCTTGGGGTTGCCAAAAACAATCTACAGCCCATATTATTCATCATGAATTTTCCCAAGGCTACAAGATGCGTCTTTGGTTGTGCGGAGTCAGGATTTCCGGTGTGAGCCGGAATCTGCGAGTTCGCCTTCCCGATTGGGACGACAAGCGAGATGATTTTCGCGTATTTTCCGGTTGGGAGAGGTAGATTCCAGGTCTACCCATCCCTCATGTGCAGTCCAGTCCTACAGAGGGTTACGTTTCGCTCTGCCCTCGTCCCAGGAATCGCCTCCGAGGAGGGGATCTGCTTCAGGAGTCCGGCCCGAAGCAGGCATTAATTCCGCGTGTAGCGGAAAAGCTCAGCTTCAATATTCCGGCACGGTATGCCATCGCAACTGCTGAAAGTATTCCCAGAAACGTTGCCAGGCCTGCGCTGCTGACTGGGCGATATAAAAGGTTACATAGCGGCCATGACGTGCCATGG
>MPNB01000063.1 GCA_002238805.1 Rhodothermaceae bacterium bin80
ACGACTGGCCGGCAAGACGATTTACCGTCATGCATGCGAATGCAACCCAAGGGAGGAGCCGGATGCGTTAACGCGCTCGTCCGGATCTGTGCGGGGGGCCCGGGGAAACTCGGGTCCCTACCGCGATCAGTCCCCGGTCACTATGGAGCAATCGTCCGGTACGTTGCAAGGTGAGCGTTGATTCCAGCGCATGCGCAAGCACGCTCCCAGAGGAGCGATTCACCTGGGTCAACGCTGCCGTGATCTGCTGAAGATCTGTCCGAGCCTGGGATGCATCGCACTGTTGCCATGCCTGCCGTAGGCGGTGACGAAACCGCAGCGCCTCATCGGGATCCAGTCCGCTCAGCGCTTCGGCCATTACCGTATTCAGACATCGCTGCACCCACACGCGGCCTCCCCATACGCGGGACACCGCCGCGTGGAGTGCGACATTGCCGGGAAGCGTCAACAGCATCCCCGAACCCAATCCACGAATGCTCAAATCGTCCAGCACCGTCTCCATACCGGACTGATCCTGCGGGCCGCATTCGGTCGCAGTCACGATCCGACGATGCCCCTGCAGACTCACCCCGATTCCAAACAATACATGCAGACCCATCACATACGAGGGCCGAAGCCACAAATGGACCAGAGACTCCGTATGCCAGTCACGACACGCCAGCACAGATTCCCAGCATAAAGTCGGCGCAGGAGCCCCCGGGACCGCCGCCGACTCCCCAGGAGCTGATACCACAGGATCTGGCGTCGCAGGTACGGAGGAAATCCGATCGGTCAGCATGCGAAGTACATCCACATAATGCCGAACCAATTCAACATGCAGATCCTGAACAGGCTCCTGAATTGGCGCAGAGGAAGGAAAAGAAGATTCTGGGTTCATCAAGGAAGGATAGGGTTAAGTCATTATCGTTACTTCCCCCGCCCCCACTAAATTTGACGCATCCCCTGGTCTTGGATTCTTCGCGCAACCGCTGGGCGACGCTAATCTTAGGGTTCAATTCTTGAATAACCTTCAAGATTTCCTCCTGTTTTAGATTCAGTTCTCTTTGTTGGTTCTACTGCAATTAGTGTGGAATAATTAAATTTGGGTTTCACCAAAATATAGAGCAATCAATGGAGAACCTTATCTGGATCTGACGCAACTCACCTTGGGATTAGAGAACGACTGGAAGATTGACAAGGTACTACTGAATGAGCAGATTCAGCGGATTGACCCCTACATTTCGCATTCGGGGGGTGCGTTGGTTTGCTCCGAGACGGGTGAGACGGGACGCTCTATGATCAGCGGAAGGAGCGGATTTGGCGCCACTTAGATTGCTCTGAATTCAAGTGTTTTGTCCATTGCCTGGTTTCTCGGATAGATGTGGGCGAGTGCCTCGAATCGGTTTACGGATGTGATTGAACGCTGAACGATTAATTTGCTGAAAAAGACAAAGAACTAGACCAACATGGCCGCGTGGGCCTCTGCCGTAGATTGCCAATTGCGTCCAGACTCTCGGACAGACGCGCAACAATCTTCCGCCGGGCCGTCGTCGGCAACTGATTGAGATAATGGGCACGACGCGCCTTGCCAAAGACTTCGTTCCCGGTTACGCGCGCCACACCGCTCCTGTCATGCCCTAACCCTAAGCTTATCGCATTATTGCAACGAGAACTTTGCCCATCAGATATTTCTATATTTGATTGAATCCTCAATTGGTTGTTCCACATGAATCGCAATAGAGTTGGTTTTCGAAATTTTGTAGCTGGGATCGTATTGTTAGCGGTCAGTCCCATACTATTTTCTTCGACTTTAATTCACGCACAGGCACCGCCGAAAGTCACCGCTGGCGAGGTGGTGGATCGGGAGTCACTCCGAGCTTTTGTAACCTATGCCACATTCGAACTCGCCAAGATAACAACTCTCGATGAGGGACTTGCCTTATTGCCGGAATTTCGCAGAGAAGGTGGCGACTGGCATGTGGGCAACATGTACCTGATTTTGATGGGGCCAAATGGCCAAGTAGTATACCATGGCAAGGATACCAGCATTGATAGTAAGCTTATAGTAGGAGTAACAGATGATGATGGCACCAAGGTCGTTGAACAAATGCTGACCGCAAATGACGCTAGTGCCACTTTGGTAGAGTGGTGCTGGGATGATCCGGTTGACCTGACCGATCCCCGATGCAAGGACAGTTTTGCAATGCGCTATTATTCAAGTGTGGCCCGATCGGATCTAATTGTGGTGGGCGGATACTACCAGGATTTAAGAGGTGTGGATGTGCCGCTGCCCGATATTCCATTGCCAGCGATTTCCGCCTCTGAGGTGGTGGACCGGGAAACTTTAAAGCAATGGGTGGAAGGATCAGCTGAATGGACTAAGGAAATCCTAGAGAATCTAGAGGCCACCAGTGGCATTTTTGGATGGAAGAATATAGTGAGGGAGGAGGGCGGACCCTTCAAGTCAGGCGCCACATATCTTTTTGCAGTGACTTCCGACGGGTATATGTTTTTTCACGGCGCCGATCCATGGAGGGAGGGGCGCCTTGTTCTTGACAATACTGATTTTCGAGGTACCCCCTTTGTGAGGGACCTCATCGCAACAGCTCAGTCTGGAGGAGGATTCATAGAGTACTTTTGGGATGACCCTACGATAGAGGGAGATGAGGACTCTGGAACTCCAAAAGTGACCTATGCGATATCATTCAAAAATACGCTCCTTCCTGATCTGGGCACGGACATAATTGTTGCCGGCGGGTTCTATCGGAACTTCTCGACTGCCGAGGCAGAGATGGCAGCGACAGAGTGGCTGGGCCAATTTGGCCGCTCGGTGGCAAGTCAGGCAATGGAAATGATCGGCGACAGGGTTTCGCGACCACACGCAACAGAGAACTATGTAGAAGTGGGTGGAGGGACTCTGGGAGTCAATACGCTTCTTAATCTGGAAACACTTGCTGCTGTTTCGACTGGACCTTCAACGCTATTGTCCTACTCGCGAGAGAGATTACTCGATGGTAGTTCTTTTCAGGTTTCACCAGGAGGAGTCGCAGGCGGTCAAGGCTACGCTCTGTGGGGAAGTGGAGACTTTATGCGATTTAGCAGCGAACCAGATGAAGGGACCAATAGTGGTGAAGTTGGGACCGTTGCGCTTGGTGCCGACTATTCATTCGGATCAACAGTTGCTGGTCTTGCAGTTGCTTATAGCTCAGGTTCGGGCGATTTCGAACTGGGGCGTCCGGGACAGGATGATGTTGGTGAGATATCAACAAGCCTCACTAGCGCGTTTCCTTATGCCCGATTTACGGTTAGCGACCGGTTGCTCGCATGGAGTGTATTGGGCTATGGTGTTGGTCAGTTAGAAGTCACGGGAGGAGGCGAAGAGGATCCAGAAAGTGATATCACAATGCAGATGGCGGGCTTGGGCCTAGAAGGGATGATTGTGAAGCCGGACGATCCTGGTGGTATTGACCTTTCGCTCCGCTCCGATGCTTCGATTGCCCGTGTGAATTCCGAGCCTGTTGAGGGACTCAGTGAGTTGACTACGAATGTTAGCCGCATACGGTTGGGGCTTGGAGCCGGGAAACGGTTTATGCTGGGAGCCGGGACGAGCCTCAGAACCGAATTGCGGGGTGGCCTGCGATATGACGGAGGAGACACCGAAACCGGGTTTGGGATGGAAGTTGGTGGTAAAGTAAGATTGAGCGCCCTCGAACGGAGACTCACGGTCAGCTTAAATGGTCGCACGCTTATCGTTCATGAGGCAGAGGGCTACAGTGACTGGGGATTTGGTGGGCTCATTGCCATCAATCCCGGTGGTCAGAGGCACGGATTGTCTTTAAGCCTGAAGCCGAAATGGGGCTCAACGGCAAACCAGATGACGCGTCTTTGGGAGCATGGTGTAGCGGGGGTGACGAACGCTGTCTACAGTAATCGCCAGGTGGATACAGAAATTGGTTATGGAATTAAGGCTCTCGGAAGTCGTGGCCTGATCATGCCTTATGCAAAGCTTTCACTGCTGCAACATTCAAGCCCCACCCATCTGGGACTAGGTAGTAGTACTAGTCTATTTACATACATACCATCAGGATTGGGGAGCCGGGGCATGTATGGCTACCAGTTGGGCGGCCGTCTAACGCTTACCCCAGGATTATCGGCAAACGTTGAGGCGGGGCGGAGCCTCTGGGGATTTGGTTCAGGTCCGATAAACAGTGCTGCGGTTAATTTGGCTGTGAATTGGTAACCAATTCACAAGTTGGTATAGTTGCAGGAAGACAAGCCCGCGCACTCCTACTGCCAGATACCTCTTGGCGCGGGAATTCGCGGGTCCTTGATTGTGGGCAAATATGATTGTGGCGAAATTCCCGACTGCAAGTACAGAGTGTGTGAAGAAGAAGGAACCGAATGTCATCTCGGTGACCGCAGACCATGCTTAAATTCGGAAGGCGAATCATGCGTCCAATGATCGTTGGCAGCTGGGCGTTCGTTCATTACCATACAACCACTAAACAACTCCACACACCAAACAAGCCGCTCTACGCTCCTTAGATGATAATTTTTTGCTGGTTTAGCGAAGGCTTTTCAAGTCCATGCTAAGCGGTTCAAAGGTGCTGACTCCGCAAAGTCGTAAAACGGATAGCTCAGTATGTAACATCCTCCTGTGCGCTCTGTTGTTATTGCTCACTACGCATTCCTCCAGTACTTATGGTTAAGCATCTGGTTTATCGGATTTCGAGTCATACGTAAGTGCTGCCTTTCAAAAAACACGCACCATAGTTTTTTTGGGCAACGATACACTTCTGATCGGCGAAATATCAACGATTGATGCGGGGAATGATGGGCGGTTGGTGATCACAGACAGAATAGGTAATCAGGCTATTCTGTTTGGGGGCAATGGGGCATATATAGCGCATTTGGACGCTCGCCGATGTAATCCTGAGGTTCGTTTTTTTATAACCGGCGCAAAGATCAGACCTGATTCCCAAGTACTAGTGCTGGGTACCAGTCCATGGGGTTTCTTGTTTGATGGGAACGGGAGATGTAAGAGCGTCATGTCCATAGACTTTTCCGCTACTGGGCATAACAACTTGGTTCTGGATGGTGCCAACAAAATGATCGGCTTGTACCATACGGGGACTGGTCAAGTCTTGCGCTTCATGGATGGTCTTGGTCAGCGAGTAGGAGAGGTCAAATTTCCTAGAAGTCCGGCTCCGGGCGTTGATTTCAGATGGGTAGGAGGAGGGTTGGCCAAGACTAAAAAACACATCTATAGTGCAACACTATCCTCGGCTCTTACACAGTTGGATTTGGAAGGTCGCCTGGTTCGGAAATTTGAGTTTAGAAACCCTTGGTTTCGCCAGATCAAGCAAGATATCCCCGATCCATTTGATTCTGACATTCCCCGCTTAGATAGACATTTGACGAGAATCGTAATGCCAATCGCGGATTTGGGTTACAGGTGTTTGATGATATGGGAAATTTAGTTACCGAACTCCTTGGAGGAAAGGGTTATTTTGGCTACGCTCGGAACGGTTTGGCATATCATGTTATTCAGACTGACGTAGACGACTCAGGCTTCTTGCCAAACCCATACCTTGACGTATATGAGTATAGGGGAAGATGATCAATAGAAATACCCTACGAAGTGAGTTATTGCAAATAACCGCAGTGACCCTTGCCGTCTTCGCCGTTGGAATGATCTCTTGGATGGGATGGGGGCAGAGAATTCAGAACTTTTTGGGCGGGAACACTACACCAATAAGTGCATCGTTTGATTTCCTGAAAATAAAGAAAGAGTCACATTCTTTATTATCATTCTGCTGACTGCCACTCTACCATATCCAGGGACGGAGGAATGATGGGTCCAAGGCCCTGCCCCGAAGGCAGGATCATGGCTTCACGGAGACAAGGAGAGTCAAACAACGATGTTATAAGCATAGTTAAGGAATTTAATTTTGATTTTTAGAAAATAAAGAAATTCGAATATTCTTTGTTTTGAGAATAGATGTGGTACTGCTCGGTTACATTTTTGTGGTCGAAGTCCATTCGACTCGGGCCTGTGTCGCAAATCAGCAGGCGATGCTACTTACTTCTATCCCGGAAGTCTTGATTTACACTGAAGGTTACCAGAACGAATTGTCCACAATAAAAAGATGAAGAATTACTGCGTGAACTGCAAAAGCACGTACCTAGGTAGATAATACCTCTGATAATCTGCCAAGTAATACACAATGGGTTATACTTTGGCAGTTCAATCGGTAGAATTTAGAAAAGTATAATGGTTACCATTGGAAGTGTAGAGAATCCTGCCAGGATCGCCATAATTGGAGCGGGACCTGCAGGGTTTTACGCAGCGGGGCACCTGCTTAGGCAAAAGTCTGAGATTGTTACGGTGGACCTGTTTGATAAACTACCGGTCCCCTATGGACTCGTTCGTAGTGGCGTTGCTCCTGATCACCAGAAGATCAAAAACGTCACGCGTGTTTATGCGAAAACTGCAGCGCAGGATGGCTTTCGTTTTTTTGGTAACGTAGAATATGGGGCTGATATCCACCTGGAAGATCTGAAAAGACATTATCATCAGGTCTACTTCTCTACAGGTGCACAGGTTGATCGTAGGCTCAATGTTCCGGGGGAAGACCTGGATCGCAGTTATTCAGCAACGGATTTTGTTGCCTGGTATAACGGTCATCCCGACTATCGTCACTTGGAGTTCGATCTTTCGAGACGTTGTGTGGCTGTGGTAGGCGTGGGGAATGTGGCTGTGGACGTTTGTCGCATATTGTGCAGAACGATTGATGAACTGAAAAAAACGGATATAGCAGATTACGCCCTGGAGGCACTGGCTGAAAGCAAAGTACGCGAGGTGTATATGTTGGGGCGACGGGGTCCCGCTCAGGCTGCTTTTACGCATCCAGAGGCCAAGGAACTAGGGCAGTTACCCGGGGCAGATATTGCTGTACCTGAAGCAGAGGCGAAGTTGGATCCGATCTCTGAAGCGTGGATGTCGGCTCATGGAAATCGGTTAACAACCAAGAAAGTCGAAATCGTTCAGACCTTTGCGAGGCAGTCTGGTGAGGGAAAACCACGTCTCTTAACATTGCGATTTTTGGTTTCCCCGGAAGTGCTGCATGATGATGGTTTAGGTGGAGTGGGTAGCTTAACGCTTCGACACAATGTACTTATAGAGCAGGGGAGCCGTTTGCGCCCTCAGTCAACAGACATCACAGAAAGGTTACCCGCAGAAGTTGTGTTTCGATCGGTAGGCTACCGGGGGATAGCATTACCCGGTTTACCTTTCAGAGAAGATTGGGGTGTGATCCCGAGCGATCAAGGTAGGGTAAGTGGAGATGGAGTTACCCGTGGTGTTTATGTGGGCGGTTGGATCAAACGTGGTCCGACGGGTGTGATCGGCACAAATAAGCCTGACGCGCAGGAAACAGTTCGCTGTATGTTGGAAGACTTAACGGCTGGGCACCACTTCAATCCCGAGTTTACAGCCCCCGAATCGGTGGATCACATGCTTCAGCACCGATGCGAGGGCGTGTTTTCCTGGGAGGATTGGGCGGAGTTAGACCGCTTGGAAGTCGCTGCAGGCAAGGTGCAGGGGCGTCCACGAGTTAAATTCATCTCGACCGGAAGTATGCTTAAAGCACTCGGTCGCTAAAACTCAAGGGACTGTGTGGATGTCCTTTTACAGTTCCCCTTCGATCCGGTCATTCAGTCGTGCGAGAGCGACAAACAGCGTTTCTAGCTCTGCATAATAGGCGTCGGTGCCCATTTGTGATTTGCGCGATTTGAGTGTGGCGATTTGGGTTTCCAGTGCAGTGCGTTCGCTCGCTAGGGTTGGGTCTCCAAGGAGCACTTGAGTGCGTCTAAGCCAGGTTACGCCAGCGATGTATCCATCTCTGGACTCGTCAAGAGTTTCTACGCGCGTCCCCTCACCATCTGCATTGTCGTCGAGTAAGCTGTGCTCAGTTGCTAGATGGCCTTCGGTTTCGTAGTGCAATGCCGTTTGTTGGGCAGCGTATTGAAACACCTCCTTTACAGACAGGCTACCATCACGATCCAGATCGGCGGCCGGCTCGGTCAATGACTCAACTAGGTACGTTGGGAATATTGTCTGATTGCGCTGGGTACCTGATTGCGTCGCAGTAATGACGATTCTGTCTGTTCCACTGAGCGCTTGAATGAACGGACCACTCGAGCTCATCGTACAGATCCATATAATGCGTGCAGCGGTTAATTCATTTGACAGTGCAGCATAGTCGTTTCCGGGAAGGTCTCGTCGAGGAATATTGAGCGCCGACTGCTCTCCGTCATAGCTCCCATGACCGAAAAGAAGAATATAGATTTCATCCTCTGGAGTCAGGCGCCCGCTGAGTTCCGCAAATCGTGCACGGATGCCGTCGGCTGTTGATTCTCCACTCACATAGTCACTGCCTGCGATGGCACGCTCGGCAAGTACAATGACGTTGTCCCGGGCAAATCCCAATGGCCCAGTAAATGCGTTGTAAGTGTCTTCCAGATGCGAGGCGATACGACTCGTTTGATCCGGTGCACCACCCAGTCCACCAATCACCAACGCATACCGCTCCTGAGCGTTGGCGTGATTTGCAATACAGGCCAGGATCAGTCCTAGCGCAATCCTTGTCGCCTTCGATAAAGCCACTCTCCACATAAGAGAAGTACAGAAAGAATAAACAACAGGGGCATGTCCCACAGGTAAGCCGCCCGGTACACCGAAGTGCTGGTACGGCGCGATCGCAGGTTCATCAAAACATCGGAGGCTTCGGCAGGGGTATAGTATACCGTGGCCAATTGCTCCAGAAAGTCCCGCTTCAACGTAGCATCATAATACTCCATTGGTTGATGGCGCACCAGATAACTGCGTTGATCCTGTCCAATCAGCTCATCTCCCAGCGCTGCCTCTACGGTGACTTCATAGACTCCCTCACTGCCTGGTGTCAAGCGCATCTCAAAGAGTCCTTCGTCAGAGAGGTCCTCTTCAACAACCATCGGCTGTACGGTGCCATCAGGCGTGCGGACGAGTGCACGCAGTTCAGTACTTTTTAGGGGCAGGTAATCCTCGCCATAGACACGCACGTCCAGTTGATGTGTCTCTCCGGGAGTAAGCCGATTGCTAGAAGTTTCTATATCAACCTGTGCAGGTGCGCTGGCCGCCAGCCAACGTGCAAACTGCTGCCAAAATCGCTCATGGCTTTCATCGTCTGCTTCCATCAGCATTTGCCAGCGCCACGTACTGCTGGTAGCAAGGGCAGCGGTACGCCCCTTGCCATATCGCTGAATTGCGAGGAGCGGCTCCTCCGGGCCAAATGCATCCTCTGGTTTCACAGCGAGCACTTGTGCACCGGGTTTAGCGCCGCCCAACAGGTTGATACTAGTTAATTTTGGCATTCCACGCCAGAGGATTCGGTTGATAGAAGGGTCGGGAGAAAGCTTCATGAATGGGTGCTCCAGACCCTCGGGCGTAGGCTCAAAGACAAACCCGCGGTCACCGTCTTCACCCTCAAATCGTATGGGAAGAACTTGTGCACGAGTAAAATCAAGCCGCACGGGTAGCATGTCCGCAATCGGTGTACCTGCGTAATCGCTCTCTGCAAAAGCATTACGTCCTCCCAACATTACAAATCCTCCACCACGAACACGCACAAAAGACTCGATAAGCTGAAGTTGGCGCAAAGAAAAAGCGGAAGCTTCTACATCACCTAGAATTATGGCATCAAAGCCGTAGAGAACATCGGCTTCGGTCGGGAAACCTCCCATTAGCTCATCCGGCGAACGAATTCCCTGACGATAATACTTACCGGTTCCCGTGCGCGTGATCGCTGCAAAGTCTACCACCTGATCGGACTCCAGCGCACGTTTGATAAACTTATAATCCTGTCGCAAATGTCCCTCGAAATACAATACGCGAAGCGTGTCCGTGCGGGTATCGATCAGTAAGGGTAGGGAGTTGTTGAGTGTATTGAGTTCGTTTGCAGCGGGTTCCAGTGTCACATGGTATTCCCGGGCACCGGTGCTCGGCGGTTCAAAAAAGAATTCCAGCTGATCGACCAGTCCATCTCCTTTAAGCCGTACGGGTTTGGAAAAGACTTCTACATCTCCATCGTAGACGGAGATCGTCGCAGGATCAGTTTCCCGTGAAGCACTGCGGATTTTGACTTCCACTTCGGCACCAGCCTGTTCACCAAGCCCTTTGTGGGCGATCACTTCAAGCAGTTCTCGTTCGGAGTTAAGGTCAGCGTTGCCTAGACCCAGTATGTGTACGCCGATCCCGTCATTGCGAAGGGTTGCTGCTTGCTGGAAGGCTTCGTTGCGACTTGTTGTATTGCCATCTGTCAGAATGAGTACCCCGGTCAGGGGTAACCCCCGAAAATCCACACGCAGGCGGTTCAGGGCCGCTGCAAGGTCTGTTTCGTGGGCGGGTACGGCCTGATGAATGCTGTCGACCCTCGTAGTAGTAGAGGCAAAGGTATAGAGGCGCACCTTGAAGGTTTCCTCCAAATCGCTGATGATTCCTTCCTGGGCGTTGTTGAGAAGATATTTGGCCTGTGTGAATCGGGTTTGGCCATCCGGTCTGTCCGGCAATAACATGCTGTCAGAGGCATCCACAACCACAGCGACAAAGTTCTCATCCGGGACAACTTCCGGCACGATCAGTTGAGGTTCAAAGAGTGGAAAAATTAGGAGGAGTGCGGCCAGGGAGCGCAAGGCCAAGCTTATTCCCCGGACATGCAGCGGGGCCTGGCTGCGCAGGAACGCAATTACCAGAATTATCAAGATGCCTGCTAACACACTTACCGCAAGCGCACTGATCTGCAGGTTTACCGTACCTTCGGCGAACTGCACAGTATCAAACTTGAACATCCACCACTACTGGCTTGGCCGTCGGGAGAGTGATTCATAGTACTTTTCCACCAGGCGTTGATACTCAGTGGGCACCTCGCCTCGGCGGCTGCCGTACAGCTTGGATTCCAATTTAACAGCCTCCAAAGCTTGAAGCAGTTGAGTTTCGAGTTGAGAGAGCGGTGCATAAACATCCCGATCGAAGAATGTTTCAGCCGACTCTTCATCCAGTAACACACCCGTATGATCTGCTCTGGTGAGTGAGTTCTGGATTCCAGTGGCAGCGCGTTGGCCATCGCGGACTCCCTCATCCAGGTTACGTGCCGCCTCCCTAGCCCGGTTCATCTGGCTTTCAAGTCGTGCCTGTTGTGCTGGTGAAGCATCCCCTTCGCGCATACGCTCTGCCTGAGCTTCCAGATCCTGCAGCTCATTTCGAAGCTGTTCAAGGTCATCAAGCGCGCGGCTCAGTGCTTCTTCCTCGGTAACAGGAAGGGACTCACTCAATTCACGCTGGATAGCTTTCAGGCCTTCCAGATCTTCGGTGATCTCTTCCTGGATTCGCCGGGCTGTTGGAATCCAGCCATTACGAAGTGCTTGCTGCGAGTTCTGCATGTCTTCCTGGAGCGCGCTGCGATGCACCTCTTGCCTAAGATTCCGTGCTGCCAGTTGTGCTTCCGAGTTGGAGGTTTCGAGCATCTCCGCCTGCTCCATAATGTCTTCAAGGTCTTCCAGGGTATTGGTGCGACGCTCTTCCAAGTCGTTCAGGGCTTCTCTGGAGGGTCGATCCCCTTCCTCAGCCAGGTCTTCGGCAAGCTCCTGCTCTTGCTCAATGAGTTCAGTGAGATCCTCGTTCAGTTGCTCAAGTGCTCGCCGGTCCGTGCCACGGGTTTGCAGTCGCAGGGCGTCCTCAAGGGACTGCAATGAATTGGCAGCCTGCTGTTGCCGTCTGGCTGCTTCTTCCATATCCCCTCGCCGTAGTGCACGCTGCGCCTCTTCCATGTTTCGCAGGGCCTGGTTCATATCATTTTGTGCCCTTTGACTGGACTGTTGTTGCTGCAGAGCTTCTAGAGACTGTTGCAGTTCCTCCTGGTTACGCCGCAGACGATCGACGAAGCGTCGACGATCCTCTTCGGTCTCGGGAGGGCGTTGCTCCGCCAGTTCCTGCTGTCGTTGTGCAAGGTCTCGTACGCGCCGTAAAGCATCGTTCTCTTCCGCACTTGCTTGTGCAGCCGGCGCTGATTGTGGAGACTCGTACTTATCCTTGGTAATGTCCAACTCCAGATCCATGAGCTCAGACATGCGTTCCTCCGTGGCATTGGCTCCACCGCCACCCGGGCTTCCCTGCTGTTGTCGTGCGACTTGTCGCTCGGTATTCAGGGCATCAGCTCTGAGTAGTTGATTGAGCGCCCGACGCTCGGGCGTAAGTGCCTCACGCAGACGTTCGGCAGACAGGTCATCAATGGCCTGATCCATTTCAGTGACCGCAGTTTCCAGGTACTCGGCTACTTTTTGCTGCTCCGGGCTACTGCGCAATTCGAGCGAAAATGCAGTCGTACGCAGACGCTCCTGAATATTCGCCTGTAGATTGCGTTGCGCTTGTGTGAGCGCCTGGAGGGCTTCATCAAAGTCTGGAATATCGTTCTGCTCCCGCAAGAGCCGCCAAGTGGCCGCGATGATATCCTGTTGGCTTACGACCAAGCCGCCTTGCCGTCCCTGCATTCCACCCTGTCCGCCACCTGCATTCGCCAATTGTGTGAACTGCTGCTCAAATGGCACAATTTCCACGAAATACATATCTGAAACTTCCGATTGCAGTGCATCCGTAGCCTCAACGTAATAGGTAATAACATCTCCGGGTTCCAGTGTGTAATCTTCCAGGAAAAGCAGGTGTTCTCCGGTTGTCTCCGTGACATTTGCAGTTTCAAGCAGGTCGATACTGACTTCAGGGTCGCCATTGACAGAGTACTTTAGATCAAAGGAGTTAATACCGTAGTCATCACTGGCATCAGCCGCAATCAATACTTCCTGAACTGCATTGGCCCGCAAATCCCGTCCGGGCTCCTCGAGTGTGATACGTGGTCGGGCATCCTCAACCGGAGTGATCAAATATGCTCGCGGGAAGCGGTTTTCGCGTGTTTGTTCATCTCGCAGCTGCACCGTGTATCGATCTTCTTCCAAGAGATCAAACCTGCCCCTGAACTGGCCGGGGCTCACTCTAGAGAGTGCTATTTCGCCGCCGTTTTCAAGTGACAGTAAGGCCGACTTTGCTACGTCATTCGTCCGCACATTTATGGTTATGCGTGATCCTTTCAAGCCCTCAATATCTCCTTCATTTTCCTGTGTGCGCACCGGAAGGTTCGCGTAATCCGGTGATTCGTATGTAACGTCAATTTGAGAAACTTCCGGAAACAGGTACACAGACAAAGTGAACGGGTCTGTGCGATGGCGTCCAGCTTCAATGTAGTATTGCACGTTGCGCTGTATGTTCGAAATTTCAGCGAGGTAGGCACCAGATTCTCTTCCGGCGGTCATGGGTTGACGTACCCACTCCCCACCCTGATCCTGATGCACAAGCAACATATCATCCCGTTCGCCTGAGCGCAATGTCGCAATGACGGGTACGGTTGCTCCCTGGTCTACCTCAACATTACCCGGAGAAACAGTCATGTAGGGTGTACGGACACTGATTTGCGGGGGAGTATCCAACTGCAGCCGGTCTAGTTTTGTAAGTCCGACCACCAGACAGGCGCAGGCAATGGTTAGCGAAGATGCAATCCACAAACGTGCATGCAGTCGTCCGATCATGGAGCGCGGCGCCAAGTTTTTAACCTGCTGTGCGGCGTCTTGCAGGAGGGCTGCTACGACTTCCCGGTCGGCTTTGCCTGGTGCTTGCACGGCACTGTTAAGGCGGTCTTCCAGATTGGGGTGATTCTCTTCAATAAAAAGTGCGACCTGTGCGTCAGTTATGTGCACCGAGCGTTGCCGAAGCAGCAGGAAGATGGCTGCCGGGATAAGTACGGCCAGCGCCAGCACTCCAAAGAGCATCCATCCCCCGAGGTAGGGTCGGAACCACAGGACAGCGAAAAGAAGCAGGCTACAAGCCGCGATACACATCGCCAGATGTTGCCGCAATGCTCGTCTGCTGAATTGTTTCCGAACCTCGGCGACGAGGAATCGGACAGAACGATCATCCTTGGACATACGCTTATCGCCTTGAGGCAAGTATAGTTTCAAGTGCAAATACTCCAATCATTATCAGCAGCACAACTCTCCAGAGCTTTTGTTCTTGTTCAGCCGCCGCCAAAGGCTGTGGCTCGAGTACTGATTCCGTGGATCGGCTTGCAAGAGCCGCATATACTTCTTCAAAGTCCCGGGCCGAAAGGTTGCTTTCTGAGGGGCTGATATTTACCGAGAACGGCTGTAATGTTCCGTTTAACCTGACGTCATAATGGCCGGGGAGGTCCGTGTTCTGGAAAGTCCCTAGTCCGGTGGAGTCAAAATCCACTCTAAAGATATCCCCGTCCGGGTTTGCGATTTCCATTTCACTCCCTGGTATACTACTGAAAATAACAGCTTCTCCGATATCAAATTCGCGCCCGATATTAGATTCAGGGGTTGCATACTTGGCGATCTCATACAGGAGAGGTAGGAATACCTCACTTAAAGGCAGGTCATTCCAACTGGTGCCAAGACTGGACGTGAAAACAAGAACACGCCCACGCCCGAGTGGTTGCTCGATAAGGAGTGGATCTCCCGTGTCGAAGGTTGCAAGCACGTTTGCGGTGGAGTCGGGAATGACTTCTACATAACGTCGGAACCGGGGTCTAAGGACAGCCCCGGTGCTGTGTTGCGCCAGCGATGTGAAGATTGGATGTTGATGGTCGATTTCCGCGATGATTGCGTCAGAGCCCTGGCGGTCGCGTGCATTTACTGGTCCGACGGCTGTGCCTGCCCCCAATAATGATGTCTGTTGCAGGTTCCCCTCATCAAAGGCTAGAAGGACCGTGCCGCCGCTACTTGCAAAATTCTCAAATACCGAATAATCGCGTGCAGACGCTAGGCCGGTGGTCGTTACGATCAACAGGTTCGCGGCACTTAATCGAGCGGGGCGCGGTCCTGCATCAAACCTGTACATACTTGCATCTTGCAGATCAAATGCGCTTTCAAGAAAGAAGGCATTGCGCATACCTGGACTCCCATCCACCACGAAGATCCCCGAACGTGTTCGAACGCTATAGGTAAAGTAATGCCGGTCATCAGGCCCGGGCACCGGGTCATCCACGTACAGATACCCCTGATAGAGACCAGGACGATCTACGAGATGCTGGAACGTGGGGACAGCCCCGGTATAGTTGTCAATATTTTCTTCGTCGATACTTAGTGTTACAGCTCCTGTTACCGGCATGCGGGCGTTGAGTCGCACGGAGACCAGATCCCCGCGGCGTTGCTGGCTAAGTTCGAAATTTTCGAAGAATTTATTTTCTGAAACCTGATCTCCCACTTTGATGGGTTCGACTGTGATATCTCCTGGCAATTGCAGGTTTTCCAGTGCCGGACTGAATGCCGATTGCTGGAAATCAGAAATCAGCACGATTTTACGATGCTCGTACCTGGCGTCTTGAAGGATCTCTACACCGAGGCGCAGTGCAGGGTAAAGGTCAGTCGTGCGGTAGCCGGGGGATTGTACACGAAGGGCGGTTTCGTGCACTGACACATCACGCCCAAGCGCAGTTAATTGCTCAGCGGCATCACTAAATGTTACCAGGGCCCATTCATCTCCCGTTTCCAGCTCTGCGCGGGCAAGTTGCATCCCTTCTTCAAATCTGGAATCGTGTTGCATACTGTAGGATACATCCACCAAGATTACTACGGACTCGCGCTCGGCTTCCAGGAGGAATGGTAGTTCTTCGGGAGGAATGAACGGGCGTGCAAACAGGAGTGCCAGCAGTACCAGTGCAGCTGCTCTGAGCAGCATGAGAAGAATATCCTGTAGACGTCGCCGGCGAACCCGCTGAATGGGCGTGGCTTCCAGAAACATGTGTGTACTGAAGGGCACTTCACGGGCTCGCAGTCTCCTCACAAGATGCAGCAGTACCGGTACCAGAGCAGTTAGTCCCGCGGCCAGAAAAAGGGGAGTTATGAAGGACACGGCGGTTTAGGTTCAGACTCTGCGCTGTGAACGGGCAGAGAGGTAGTGAAAGAGTGCTGTATCCAGCGGTGCGTTTGTCTGGAGCACAGCATAGTCTGCCTGGAGAAGCCCACAGGTACGGCGTATGCGATTCTGGTGTGCCTGAAAATTCTTTTGGTACTGGGTCTTGGCCGCCTTGGCATCAATCAGCATTTTTGCATCTGACTCGAGATCTAAAAGCTCTACAACATCTTTGAAGTCAAAATTAATCTCCTGCGGATCCAGTACCTGAAAAACCAGCACGTTGTGACCGGTAAAATGAAAATGTCGCAGTGCGCGCTCGACGGTTTCGATATCTGTAAAAAGATCGCTGATCAGAATCACGAACCCGCGTTTACGGTGGCGCTCGGCGACCGCATGGAGCGAGCGCTCCAGGTCAGTAGCGGATTCTGGTTTTGCGTCTTCCAACGAGCGAAGCAGGAGGTGCAAGTGCGCACGGCTGGATCGCGGAGGTAAATGTTTGCGGACTTGTGTGTCGAACAGTGTCAGACCGCAGGCATCCCGTTGACGGTTGGCCAGCCAAGCAATGGCTGCTGCGAGAAACCGTCCGTAGTTGAGTTTGCTTTGTCCGCCGGAGGAATAATCCATTGAACGGCTCATATCCAGGAGGATGTGCAGGCGGGTATTGGTTTCGCCTTCGAATTCTCGTACAAAGTAGCGCTCTGTTCGTGCAAACACCTTCCAATCGACCCGTCGTATGTCATCACCGTACACGTATGGACGATACTCCATAAAATCAACACTGAACCCTTTAAAGGGGCTTCGATGGAGGCCGGCGAGAAAGCCCTCGACCACAGAGCGGGCTAAGAGCTCCAGCGACGAAAGCCGGGCCAGTACTTCGGGGTCAATAAAGCGTGTTGCAGCTTGTGCCATGCAGTTAGTCGTTCATTTTCCAGAAGGCAATACCTCCGGTCTGTTGTCCTGCCTGCAATGAAGCTATACGGGTTGCAGTGGTCAGGTCGATTACGTCTATTGCACCAGGTGTAGCTCCAATTCCTTCCGAGGTAATAAATGCATACTGGTTATCGGGAGCAATTATCACGCCATGCGTAACTGGTTGAGAGCTTGGAACCCGGACTCGCTCGGCGCCTGTTGATAGGTCGATTATACTGACGGCTTGCGCGCCTTTCAACGTGGCAACGAGAGTTTTTCCATCCGGGGAAACAGAAAGATTGTACGGAGCTCCTGGAGCATTTAGACGCTCTGTTATTATTCCGGCTTCCATATCGACGATCAATATTTGATCTGCGCCATTGGCTGCTACGTATGCCAGTGGTTCATTGGGGTGGATTGCTACCCAGGTCGGTTTAGCTCCCTCTCCAAGCGGGATGTTGCGTATGACGCTCAAATTCAGCGCGTCAAGCTCAAACAGCGCATCGTTCATCATTGCCACAGAGTAATGTCGTGTACCATCGGGGCCAAACGCAGAACCGTGGGGCATGATACCTGTGGTAATCCGACCTACTTCCAACATGGCGTCTGGATCAATCACGGAAACTGAACTGGGCTCCGGGTTGCCGTGGAGATTAAAATTTATCACGTACAGTAGGCCTGTGTGCGATGAAATGGCCATGGAAGCGGGAAACATTCCCAACGTCACCGTACCAGTGGGACGGTTATTGGCGGTTGAATAGCGTACAACTTTGCCAAAGGGTTGTCCATGTGCGATGGATACGAACCAGTGGCTGCCATCCGGGTCGACAGCAAGTCCATGTGGTCCTTCGATTTCGGTATGGATACTTCCGACGGTAATGGTTTCGATGACGGAGAGTTCTTTGCCGTCAAACTGAATGAGCATGACAGTATCGTCAGACTCATTGGCCACATACATCGTGTATGTCTGTGAGAACACTACTCCTGTTTCCCAGAGCAGTGCGGTAAGCACAACAATTGTGAGCATGCGCATCATGACCGGCAGTGTGGGTTTAATCCGGCTGGTAAACGGATTGAATGCAGATTTAGTCGATCAGTGATGTTTCCAGGGTACATGGTGTAATCCAATGGCGAAGGACTTACTGAGGTCTGGCGCTCTCGTTCCAGTTGATGTGACAGCATAGTAATCTGTGTGGCCTCAATTATGTGAGATGGCAAGACGTTTTGCCTACCGTTACCTCCGTCTTATGGGTTACGGTTGAAATATGCCGAGAGAGTAAGAATGTGTACGACATAAAATAGTGCCTCCATTAGATTTTCAAGGGGCTTCTAACTGGCCTTAATGGCATCTCTATTGGACCCCTGCTACAGATTATAGCCCTTCAAAGGCTTTTAAGAGTTCCAAATGGGTCTTAATAGCGCCCTCTATTTAGATACAACCCATTACTCAATTCACAGTGACGGTTCGGATACGCTTCCATCTAGCAGCCATCCCAGGTTCCTCAGGTTTGGTGGCCCTCGTTTACGCGACGCCTTCAAGCCCTGTCTCACTTGTCGGGTGCTTGTACTGGGGTGCCTAGAGAGAACTTTCGATGAATTTGGAGGTTCTCGAGCCGTAGCCAAATGCTAAGGGCATTCAGCTGCGGGTGACTTCATGGATATCTCAATAAACCCAACGATGGAAGCTTACGGATTGATAATCAACGGCAAGAGTGTCCAGACTGGACATAGCTTTGAGGTCCTGAATCCTGCTACCGAAGCGGTGGCTGGGCTTGCCTCTCTGGCAGGCAGTGAGGAACTGGACGAAGCCGTACGTGCAGCAGCGACCGCTTTCGATAAATGGAGTGAACTGCCCGAATCTATGAGGCAGACAGCATGTTTGGACATCGCCTCGAAAATCGAAAACAACGCCGACGAACTTGCTCGTCTACTTACCGTCGAGCAGGGCAAGCCGCTAAATGGATTAGGTGCCCGCTGGGAAATCGGCGGTGCAGTTTTATGGACTCGTTATACTGCTGGTCTTTCCCTACCGGTCAAGGTCCTTCAGAACGATGATGAGGGTAAAGTCGAGCTTTACCGCAAGCCGATTGGCGTTGTTGGCTCAATTACTCCTTGGAACTTTCCGGTATTAATCGCGGTCTGGCACATCATACCCGCAATTCTTTCGGGCAATACAGTGGTGTGCAAGCCGTCCCCCTTCACGCCTCTTTCAACGCTTCGTCTGATCGAAATCATGAACGAGGTGTTGCCACCTGGCGTGGTCAATTGCGTCGCTGGAAAGAATGAGCTCGGTGCCGAAATGACAGTACATGCAGGCATCGGAAAAATCGTATTTACAGGCTCCTGCGCAACCGGCCAGAAGATCATGGCGAGCGCAGCGAAGACTATGAAGCGGCTGACTCTGGAACTCGGCGGAAATGACGCCGGAATTGTTCTTCCAGATGTAGATCCAAAGCAAATCGCAGAAGGGTTGTTCTGGGGGGCATTCATTAATAGTGGCCAGACCTGTGCGGCGTTGAAAAGGCTTTACGTGCACGACGACGTATACGATGAAGTCTGCAATGAATTGGTAGCAGTTGCCCGAGAGGTGAAGGTAGGTGTGGGTGTGAATGAGGACGTCATGCTGGGTCCGATCCAGAACCAGAAGCAATACGATATCGTGGACGGCTTGGTACAGAGTGCGGAGTCCAAAGGGCGTGTACTCTTGGGTGGAAACCCTGACGAGATTCGGAAAGAAACTGGGGGAAAGGGATACTTTTACCCTCTCACGATAATTGCCGACCTTGAAAATGGAGACCGCTTGGTCGATGAGGAACAATTTGGCCCGGTTCTTCCGATCATCCGCTATCACTCTATCGAGGAGGCCATTGAGAAGGCAAACGACAGTTCTAACGGTCTCGGAGGTTCGGTCTGGAGCCAAGACATTGAACGGGCGAAAGAGATTGCGAACAGGATGGAGTGTGGTTCGGTCTGGATAAACAAACACGGCATGATTCAGCCCAATGCTCCGTTTGGCGGCATCAAGCGTTCCGGTTTCGGAGTCGAATTTGCAGAAGAAGGTCTGTTGGAATACACGGATATCCAGGTTGTCTTTTCCTGATCTATCTGGACGCTTTCCTGTCTGGGAGATACTCTTTGCCCTGGTCGCGGGGCTGTCCGCGCAAGTCAGAGCTGGAGCGGAATGGAGCACTTCAGTTCAATATTTGCGTCCTCGTGCCCAGTATGCATAGGAGTACAGGAGTGCTGGGCGCACCGAAGAGGCTGCCCACAGATTATCTCCCCAGCTGCGGAGATAAGGTGGTGTTTTCGGCATCTTGGTAGCTGGTCTGTTGACCATATTTGACACTTATTTGGCGAGTTCAGACCAAAGGCATACAGTAACCTGACAGATCCGCACAGCCATCTGATGAAGACCAAAACATGGGACTCGGGCTGTTCAGTAGTTACCACGACAGGGTTGGCATCATGAGCTAGTGGCTGCTGATATGTGGCGCGCTCAACATTACACACATGACTGCACTCAATCCGGCCCGAGTGTCCAACGTACAACGAAGTAGCTGCGCCGTCTTCGTCTGGTTCTTCGTCGCTTGAACAAATTAATCGCCCACCGCTCAAACGCATCCGTATACCGATTCGAGGCACTCGCCCGGGGCGTCTTAATCGTCCGCACCCCCACATCTACCCGGGGAACGCGACAATGCACAAAACACTTGAATTCATGGCAGTCCAAGTGGCGCCATGTCCGTGCTTTCCGATGATCATAGAGCGTCCAGGTCTCTCGCGTCTCGGGGCAAACCAACGCACCCCAAATGCGAAATGTAGCGGTCGACCCGCTGATTCTGCTCATCCAGTCGCACCTTTTCAATCTTCCAGTCGTCCCTCAATCCCAAGGTGGGTCACGTCGAATCTGGATCAGAGTCCATTGAATGTGCTATACTTCGGCGGAATCAGATTTAATCGTTCCACACGAATTGCGATAAAACCTTTTGATACAACAAGCGCTGAACATCATGAAGTGTCTGCACTGGATAGTTTTGTTACTGGCGTGCCTCGTGTCCGCGGGCCCCGTGGATGTCTGCAAGAAGGGGGCGGTTTCGGACACTTTGAGGATCGGCCTGATGGCAGGCGGGGGGGCGGTGAGCACGAGTCTAGCGTGCTATTTTTCCGCGGACATCAGCATGCCGGAGATCAGTCATGCTGTGCCGGGGGTTATTTCCGCGAGCCTAGCCAATGGCACACTGACGCTGACGCCGGCCTATGTAGAGTTCACAGCGCCACTACGAGACACGGTGACGGTCAGCGCGACGGTCGGCACGATGACCGAAAAAGTGGACGTGATCGTGGATGTAACGAGTTGCGTTACGACCGCGAGCGCTTCGTTTCCCCAGGTGGAGCTGGTGGCCGGCGGTACGCTGGAGCGCAGCATAGCAGACTATTTCCATAATAGCGAAACCGAAGCCCTGACGTATACGGCCGAATCGTCAAATGTGGATACCTTTACCGTATCGCTCTCGGACGAGCAGATGACGCTTACGGGCGGTGCGCTTGCTTCAGGCACGAGCAGGGCCGAGGCCGAGCTCAATCTGACGGCAAAGAACAGTTGTGGGGCGGCTGTGGATACCGTGGCGGTGTTGGTGGAGGAGCCAACTGGGCCGGTGGTGGACGTGCTACTGCCGGACATAACCCTGGCCGTAGGGGACACGGTGTACATCTACCTGCCGGATCATTTCAGATCGACGGGCAGGCTTTCCCTCACGTACCAGACATATCTGGAGGATCACAGTCCTAACGATGACTACGTGGGTGTGACGCAGGTGGGAATGCAGCAGGATTCCCTGCAGATCGTCGGCCAACATGCGCATCCGGCAGAGGGTCCGGACGATTCGGAGCTTCGTGTTGTAGCCCTGGATGACGACGGATCCGTATCGGATACCATGGACATCAGGGTCACCCCGACGCCGCCCATAATCATAAAGCCGATTCCAGACACGACATTGGTCTCCGGCGGCGCGTCGGCAGACTACGTGCTGTCGGAATATTTCGAGGACCCCGACGGGGCGTTCGACGATCTCGTCTTTGAGGTGGCGTCCAACGATGACGCGGTCACGACGAGCATTGCAGACGGCGTGCTAACCGTGACCCCTGGCACAGTAACCATGGAGGCAACAGCGACAATCACGGTGGAAGCGGAGGACAATGACGAGCAGTCGGTGTCGACCTCCTTTGACGTGACGGTGCGCACAGCCAACGGTGCACCGACCTGCCGCGACATTACGGTCACGCTTACAGTCGGCGATGCCGACGAGGTGTTCGACATGGACGACTACTGCAGCGATCCTGACAGCGACGATCTAACGTACGCGCTGGGTGATCCGATGGGTTCGGCGGCCTCGGTCACGCTGGATGACAACGACCTAACGATATCACCGTCAGAAGAGGGCACCACGACGGCCACCGTGACGGCAGATGACGACAACGGCAACACGGCTACCTCCAGTATCAGCGTGACGGTGCGCGCGGCCAACGTCGCACCGACCTGCCGCGACATTACAGTCACGCTTAAAGTCAACGATGCCGACGAGGTGTTCGACATGGACGACTACTGCAGCGATTCAGACGGCGACGATCTAACATACGCGCTGGGGGATCCGACAGGTTCCGCGGCCTCGGTCACGCTGGATGACAACGACCTAACGATATCACCGTCCGAAGAGGGCATCACGACGGCCACCGTGACGGCAGATGACGACAACGGCACCACGGCTACCTCCAATATCAGCGTGACGGTGGTCTGCAGCGACCCCATATCGAGCACGATTCCCAACCAGCACGTCCTATTGCGCACCGATGTAGATATTGCTCTTAACGACTACTTCTCGGATCCGAACAACGGCGAATTGTCCTACACGGCCACCCAGACCGGTGTGCTGCTCACCCTGGACATCTCGGATGACAACACGCTGACGATCGAGCCCGAAATTGTCGGTTCGGCTACCGTTGACATTACCGCCCAGAGGGAATGCGGCAGTACGAAGACGCAGTCCTTTGAGGTCACCGTTCGCGGAACACCTGTGGCCAACGGCACGATAGCGAATCGGACGCTGCGAGTCAACGGAGCGTCCGTCAGCTTTGACGTGGCGTCCTACTTCACCGAGCCGGACGGCGATGACCTGACGTATTCGGTGAGCGTCGACTATCCGGTGGTGCGGGGGCAGACTCCCGACATCGTTACGGCCAGCATGAATGGCAGCACGTTGACGCTGCGTCCGCTCTCGACGCCGGACAAGATCACCATCACTGTTACCGCCGCCGACACCGACGGCAGCGCCTCGCAGTCGTTCGTCCTCACCGTCACGTCCGCCCCCTAGACGGGCTGCCACCCCCGGGACACCTGCCGTCCCGGGACACGACGCCCGGAAACTCCTCACAATCAGCTATTGATCATGTCCGCAAAGCA
>MPNB01000064.1 GCA_002238805.1 Rhodothermaceae bacterium bin80
ACACAGGAGCACTACAAAGCCGTTTTGCGAAAAAACCAGCGAAATTTGGGTCAAAACGCATGAATTCGGGGCAAAATCGGCCCTTTTAGACGGAAAAATAGGGAAAATGAGCACCGAAATCATTAACTCGTCAAACGGAGTGGCGAAGATGGGCTGAGGTTAGCCGAGAGCGAATCCGCCGAGCAGGACAAAAAATATTAGGGGAGGATTGTCACACTGACTGGAATCAAGATGTGGGCTTTCGATCGCTTAAGGTGGATTCATCAAACATGAAGGATGTTTATTACCGCCCCGACGATGTAAAACAATCTCAACTTTGGGAGATGGTGGACAGCGTTAAAGATGACCGGACGCCTGAGGATCTGCTGTTCCAAGTGCTGGTTGACTGGGGCATGGACCTAACACTGCCGATTCGACAAGAGATTGTCCATAAAAAAACCGTTTTCTTTGTTAACGAAAAGGAACTGGTGGCATGTTTCGACCAAGGCGTGACCGAGGAAATAGTGAGGGAATTAGCAAAACTTACTCCCTTTCGTGTCGTCTTCCGTGATAACAGCTTCGTCTCGGATGCAGTAAAGATCAACACACAGCAAATATTTCGCCAACTGTCTCCTTCGACAGACTTGAAATCAATCTAAATGAAGGGGCGTATATGAAGCTTAAATACAAAATTCAACAGTACCAAACCGAGGCTGTTGATGCAATCATTGATTGTTTCAAAGGACAGCCAAAGGCTGATGCTCTCCATTATAGAATCAATCCTGGTACGGGAGGGGAACGACAGTATTACCTTCAATATGATCTTCAGACCGGCTTCAGGAATAATGAGATTCTTTTGAGAGATGAGGATCTCCTAGAAAACATACAAGCGGTGCAGAACCGCCAAGGCCTACCGTCTTCCAGAACACTTGCGGATTTCACGACGCTAAACAGAAGGGGCATCCGTAAACCCGTCAATCACCGTTACAAGCCGGGGGCAAAGATCAACCTTGATGTTGAAATGGAGACTGGCACCGGCAAGACGTACTGCTACATCAAGACTATGTTCGAGATGAATAGACGGTATGGCTGGTGTAAGTTTATCGTTATGGTGCCAAGTATTGCAATCCGTGAAGGTGTCCAAAACTCTTTCCAAGCTACAGCAGAGCATTTCTCAGAAACCTTCCAGAAAAAGGCTCGCTTCTTTGTGTATAATTCAAGGCACCTCCAAGAACTGGAAAGTTTTTCGTCTGATGCAGGCATCAATGTAATGATCATTAATATTCAAGCCTTCAATGCAAGAGGAGCTGATAATCGTCGGATTTACGAAGAACTGGACGAGTTTCAATCAAGACGCCCGATTGATGTGCTCAGTGCAAACAGGCCTATCCTTATACTGGACGAGCCTCAGAAAATGGAAGGCAATGCCACACTTGGAGCTCTGCCAAAGTTCAAACCATTAATGATCCTGCGGTATTCTGCAACACACCGTACCCAACACTGCCAAGTACACCGGCTTGATGCGATTGACGCTTATGAGGGGAAGCTGGTTAAAAAAATTTCGGTGCACGGTATCCAAACACATAGGATTTCCGGCACAGATGCCTATCTATTTCTTGATGGTATTGAAGTCTCCTCCAAAGCCCCAGTCGCACGGATTGAGATTGAAGTAAAGCTCAGGTCCGGTAAAATCATACGCAAACTCAAACGTCTCTCCGAAAATGATGACCTCTATCAAGCTTCAAATAGGCTTGAGCAGTATCGTGGTTATATAATATCCGACATTAAGCCTATTCTGAATATCGTTGAATTCATCAATGGAAAGAAGCTGTCTGCCGGTGAGGCAATCGGAGATGTAAATGAAAACGATATCCGCCGCTTTCAAATTCGCGAAACAATCAAAGCTCATCTTCGGAAGGAACATCAACTCTTTTTGCAGGGTGTCAAGGTACTCTCACTTTTTTTTATTGACGAGGTGAAAAAGTATCGGGACTACGAGCAAGTAGATGAAAAGGGCGAATATGCGCGCATCTTTGAGCGCGAATATAAAGCGGAACGCGATTATTATCTCGCAAAATCAGTGGATCATGATGAGCCCTATCGAAACTATCTCACAGAGATTGACCCGGCCAAAACCCACAACGGTTACTTTTCTATAGATAGGAGCGGGCGTATGTCAAATCCTAATAGGATCAAGAAGAGAGGTGAAGGAAAAGGGACCTGTGATGATATTTCTGCCTATGACCTCATCCTAAGAGAGAAAGAGCTTCTCTTATCCCTTGAAGAGCCAACCCGCTTCATCTTCTCGCACTCTGCTCTACGTGAAGGCTGGGACAATCCAAATGTCTTCGTCATGTGTATGCTGAAACGTAGCGAAAGCAATATCTCACGTCGCCAAGAAGTTGGACGTGGCTTACGACTCTCAGTTGATCAAAACGGAGACCGAAAAGATCATCCTGCTACGGTCCATGAGATTAATGTACTCAGTGTCGTGGCGAGTGAAAGCTATGAAAATTTTGTCCGAGAACTCCAAACTGAAATTGCAGACACACTCTCAGCACGACCTAGAAAAGCAGATCAAGCCTATTTTAAAGGGAAGTTTATCCAAACTCAGGAAGGTCCAATTGAGATATTGGAACTAATGGCACGACGAATTTATCAATATCTGGTCAGGAACAACTTCGTTAATGACATGGATGAAATCACGGGTACCTATCGTCAAGCCAAGGCGGCAGATCAACTGCCAGACATGGGAGAATTACAACCCTATCGTTGCCAGATTATTGAGCTAATTGATAATCTGATTGACGAATACAAATTGCTTAAGATTGATAACGGGAGGAAGACAAAAATCAATCGGCTGAACGCTAACTTCAGAAAAAAGGAATTCAAGGAACTCTGGGCAAGGATAAACCGAAGGGCTATCTATCAGGTCGATTTCGACACAAGCGAATTAACAGAAAAGTGTGTCAGTGCATTGAATGAAAATTTAAATGTCCCTTCTTTGCAATACACCCTAAAGGTAGGAACTCAGAGGGAGGAGTTGACTAATACCCAGATACAAGGTCTAGATGGCTTCACTGTCACAGGCAGAAAGACAGAGAGTGGTCCGGTCATTCGGTCATCGGTGAAATATGACCTCGTAGGTAAGATTGCTGAGAAGTCACAGATTACCCGAGCTACTGCTGTAGATATTCTCTCGAAGATCAAGCCCCAGTCCTTTGAACAGTTCATGGGCAACCCCGAGTACTTTATCTCAGAATCCTCTCGTATCATCAGAGAAAAAATGGCCGCTATGGTTGTTGAGTGTCTTGTATATGATGAAATTGACGAGTGCTACGACATCAACATTTTTACTGCGAACCAGACTGGTCAGAACTTTTCTAGGGCTACGAAAAAACTTCAACACCATATCTATGACTTTGTAATCACTGACTCAGAAATAGAGAGAAGTTTTGTGAAAGACTTAGATACAAGTAGCGAAGTAACTGTCTATGCTAAGTTGCCTCGTGGTTTTCTGATTCCAACCCCCATCGGCGACTACAACCCCGACTGGGCAATTTCATTCAAATTTGCCACGCACAAACATATCTACTTCGTGGCCGAAACGAAGGGGTCAATGTCTTCCCTTGAGTTTCGAGGTAGTGAAGGGATTAAAATTGAATGTGCCCGAAAATTTTTCAATGAAATTAGCAGACAGATTGACGCGGATTGTGCCCAATATGATGTGGTTACTGACTATGAGAGCTTGATGAATCTTGTTGCTCCCAGCAAAAAGTAATTGTTCGAGACTTGCTACTTCGTGGCTTTCTTTGAGTCATCTAAATCTGAACTTCCTCCCTTCTCAATTCCTCCGAGGTATGATATTTTCCAGTAATTCGGGCCTTTTTGATAAATTGAT
The DNA here is from genome assembly GCA_002238805.1 of Rhodothermaceae bacterium bin80. Classification (GTDB taxonomy): domain Bacteria; phylum Bacteroidota; class Rhodothermia; order Rhodothermales; family Bin80; genus Bin80. Next base: position 3,881 of record MPNB01000064.1, read on the forward strand.
GATCGCCAGAGAGGGAACTATTTGGGAATTTTGCTTTGATTCTGCGAACCGAATGTCTATAAAAGCTTGATGCTCAGAAATTTGAACGCCCGCTTTTGGTCGGACTGATTTTGTTGATCACGATCACTTCGTCTGCGGCTGTGTTGATGTTCGGAACCACAACCAAGCGGCATAATCCAGCGAGTTCCTGCATCAGCGTTGCAAAACTCATGACCTTATCGCCCGTTTTGTTTGGTGTGGTTTTTTCGCTTGGAGAGCTGGACAGATGGTTTGGCAGGTTCCATTGCAATACCTGCGCTGTGCAGCGTTCCCTCCGGATTATCCTCAGCAAACAACATCGGTGCTAACTCCCGGCGCAGGTGATATTCCGCATAGTAGCCAGCATGTATAAAACCGCATGTGCCATTCCTGGTTTTTGTTGCGATGGTGAATCGGACGTATATGCAACGAGATCTTCTTCATCGTGCGAAAGACAATCTCCACCTTGACAGACACTTGTAATTCGCTACCAACTCGGCCGCTATAGCTCCTGGTTCGGTCGGCAACGGGCGGCATACATGCCATCCAGTTGTTCCGCCTTCGCAATTCCCGTGCGGCTGTATAGTAAGAGCCGCGAAAGTTGAGAGGCTCACGCGCGGTTCTGTGAGAGCCCGGGGGTGAAATCCCCCCGGGCTACTTGACAGCCAATATTTTCTGACGGCGCTAAATACCCGCTTGTGTGGTGTGACGTTCGAGAATCTCAAGCGCCCGATTTCGATTAAGATTAGCGTGCGAAAATTGATTGCGGTAACTCCGAAGGCAGCCATAGCAGCTTGAATCGCACCCACAATCGCCGCGCACCCGATCACGTGCAGCAAGAAGTACGTCGGCAAAGACCTCTTCGTTTTCAAGCTGTGCTACTAGCCCAGCACCGCCGGGGACGTTATCATAGAGCACTACTGCTGGTTCACCCGTTTGATTATCTCCGGTAATTGTTACGTTTAAATCGGTAGCTGGCACTTCCAGTGTGTCCGCTGCACCAAGCAGGACTGCATAAGCGACCGAATACGCGTCCCACTCTTTGTAAAGAAACTGAAACTGAAGGCACACAACGTCGGTGGCCAGTTCATGGCCGAGGGAAAATCGTTCTAGGGGAGCCTTGCATTCCGCATCTGACGGCGATTTGTGCTTAGCCTTCGGTTCCGCCATGTGACGACCACAGGTACAGCAAATGTAAAAACCCTGCCTGTTCTTACCCTCGCACAAAATGACCAGTTCGCCGGGAACAGCTTTGGTCACCTCCACACCGAGAATAGTCTTAGCTTCAGGTTGAGTGTCAAATCCAGGGAAGAATGGCCGAGTTGTGTACAGACGTCGCGCCCGTCCTTTCGGCTCTGACGCCCTCTTGAATAGAGGGGTTACAAATCCGAACTTTGGAATTAGGTACTTCCGGCGGTCAAAATCCGCGATGGAATCAGCTTTGCTCCATTTCCGAAAGTTGAGGGCGTTGTCGTAACTGTAGTAACATACAGGCCATGCCTTACCTGGTACCGACTTTACGCCACATGATTCCCACTCTTTTTTATTTGCAACCACTTTGCCACCCGGCGCATATTCGGCGATTGCCTGGGACAGGTCCCGCTGTAGCGAGACTCCTGTCGGCCGACCATCGCTCGAGCGGACATCAAGTTCAACAACATCCACCGGGAAACCATACTTGGGAATGATAGCTTTTCGAGAGAGGAAGTTGATTACCGGCTCACGGGCAATGGTTCGCATGCGCTTGCCGATACGACTGAGCATGGAGTCCTTACGACTGTCGAAACAGGCTTGGCGAAGCGTCTCCATTTCTATATAGTCCGTGCAGACTTCCTCTTGTACGGAGGCTAGGCGGCTCTCCTCCCCCGCAATTTTGCGAATCCATGTATCGTCCCTAAGTCCTACCGTGCTGCACATTTCCTCTGGAACGATAAGGCACAGGGAATCCTTTAACTTGGAATTGTTCTTGCAGAATTTGCTAAGGTCGGCTGCTGCCTGGGGACTATGCCAATCGCCAATAAATTGCTCGACGTTCTTAAACTTGTGTCCGTTATTGATAAAGAATTCAGATAGAGCAACAGCTACCATGTGGCGCAAAACGATTTTCTCGTTCGTCATGTGTAGACGAGGTGGATGAATCGTTCCCTTGATCACTCGATCCGGGTCTTCATAATGATATAGGTCATGTGGATTGCGGCGACAGTATGTCAGGACTAGACCAGGATTGTCTCGGCGCCCCGCCCGACCAGCGCGCTGTGTGTAATTAAACGATTCCGGCGGAACATTGCGAAGAAACACAACCTCCAGATCCCCAAGGTCCACGCCGACCTCGAACGTGGTGGAGGAGCTAAGAAGATGAATGTCACCCTTCTTGAACGCGTCCTGTCTTTGACGCGCTATCTCAGTATCGATTTGTGCTGTATGCTCTTCTGCAGACAATGCTGGCGGCAATCCCGCACTTTCGTAAAGAATTCGGTAATGGTTCGCCTTGAGTCTTCCCTCGCTACTCAATGAAAGCTTGCCTGAACAACGATTTCTGGGGCAGATGCCCCGAATATTGTAGCTGCTCAGAGTCGCGCATGTGTTGCATTCCCATATTTCCTCAGGTGAGGCAGGCTTGATTCTAATCCACCGTGAATCAAGAAGAAAGGTGCCATTAATGTTCGAGGGTGTAAGAATAGCTGGTTGGGAATGCTGCCGGAGCTGATGCCAAATATCATTCATAAGTCCAGTTGAAGCCGTTTTTTTCTCGTCCTCAGAGATGCCACTGTCATCCAGTAACCTGCGGAGATAATGCTTAACAACCGAGGATGCGGGGCCACCCCATTGCCGGACATTGCGCCTTCCGCGTGGTGGCGTGATACTAAATGACTGCGGTGGCCAAGGCGAAATTTTTTTCCAATCTGGAGTCCCTGCACCAGTTGGCAAGCCCACGGCACGGCGCGGACGCATCTCGTCTACCAAGTAGCAGATAAGCTCACGTGCTTCTTCTTCAGTGAAATTCCATGGTGATTGATAGAGGGCATCTGGTATACACAAGCCCCTCGGTAGCGCAACAAACCACTTGACTAAGCCGACACCACTCAAGGATAGCCTTTTCTCGTCTGTCATAGCTTCGCGCAGGATAGACGTCAATACTTTACGGGATCTATGCTCTCCCGTATCTGCTTCGCTGAAAAGACCTGCATGAGCCCACTGTTTGAGCAAGCGATTCTGCATGTCATCAATGGATAGGCCTTCTCTCGCAACCTGCTCGGAGTGAATGGCCTTGAAAATGAGATTTCGGTCGCGTAGTTTTTCGTAAGAATTTTCCACGTACCAAGCGAAGAAAGCAGCTTCTTGGCGGCTGTCGGCAAAGGCTAAAACCTTCCGCTTTCTGTCTGGCTGTAACTCGTGCAGGGCAGTCGCTATGACGGAATTCGGCCCATCTGACCCGTGCACGATCTTTTGGACGGGATCACCGATTGCACCTCGGCGGTATCCGCAAACCTCGCACTCCTTCAGTCGGTCCAAGTGAATGTTATGAGACCTGCATTTTTTGACGCGGATAGGGGCAGCACAGGCACAATGAGGTGTAGCATTCGACAACATACCACAGCTCCTGCAAAGCAATTCGGTTCCATCTTCAGATGGGAGATAATAATCCACACCAAAGCTTGGGCTACTAGGGTCACGGTCCGCTTCCTTCAACTTTCCATCTTGTTCTTGACCGACATAGTAATGTTGGCCGCATTCCCGGCAAAGGGCGACCTCCAATGGTACTCCTGTTTCACCGTTTCCACGTGCACCCTTACGATTGAGTACCACAGTATCTTCGCCATCTCTGTAGACAAGAAAAGCACCTTCAAGAGCGCGGAGAAAGGCATGATAGCGGCGAGGTGGCTCAGTAGAATCGATGGTCTGCGAGGATCCACCAAAAACAATTCCCGGAATAGCGAACGGTTCGTCAAATAATTCCTGTGCAAATTCCGCGACCGCATTTTTGTGCTGCAGACTTTCTTTGGATGAAATGGTTGCGCTGGTGGCAATGCATCGGAATGACTCTTTCCTCCCTCCGTCACGCAGTCGCTGTTTGAGACGGCGGATCAACATGCCCATTTCCATGCCCTTGGCACCACGATACTGATGTGCTTCGTCCAGCACGATGAACTGCCAAAAAGCACCACGCCCGCTGTCGAACAGAGGGCTATCATCGGGCCGTATCAGCAGATATTCCAGCATTGAGTAGTTGGTCAGCAAGATATGGGGCGGAGTGTCCCGCATTTCCTTGCGAAAGACAAGTTCGCCGTCCAAGCGGCCGTCAGCACGCGCAGTGGCGTTGCGCCAACGATCTCGTTCGTCTTCCGGTGTCTGACCAATGTACTGACCGAATGTTGGACTAAACTTGGATTCCGCTTGACGTAACTGCGCGCAGATTGCCCCAAGGCGCTCACGTTGGTCGTTCGCAAGCGCATTCATGGGATATAGGATCATTGCGCGAACCCCGGATTCGTGCAATTTTCCCTTTAGGTGTTGTTGGTACAATTCAAAGAGGATTGGATACAGGAAACTCTCAGTCTTGCCACTGGCGGTCCCCGTGGCAACAACTACATTCTGCTTCGCGATGTGCGTGGCACGTATGGCCTGCTCCTGATGTTTGTATAAGGGACCGTCAATCAACGCGGGAATAACATCAGCACCGCGATCCGGGAAACATTCGGCTGCTATTGTTCTCGCGTGATTTCCTTCGGTAAATCCGCGATGTGGCTCAGGAAAGGGTCCCTTCAAGAGTTTACCCTCTTCCCGCAGTGCCTTCTCAAACGAATGCCGGAGGTTGGATTGCCCAAAGAAGAACGAAGTCTTCAAGTAGTTCTCGTAGCGTTGGCGGATTCTATCCGGCCAATCTTCAATGTCGATAGTCTTACTCATTCATCAAGGTCTTAAGAGCTTGTACGTTGATTTGGTGCACAGTCTGCCTCCGTGTATCAAGCCGGATAGAGCGTCTGTTAGCACCTTGCAACGTCAGTCCAGCACACTGGACCTCATTGTGGCTAAACCCCTTGGCATTTCTCCACCCGCTTCCGTCATGACGCCGGACACGAGGCCTCAAATGCTTGGCTAACCTGTCTGGTAAATCAACGTTGACGGTCACGGCTCGTTCAACGCGATACGTGTCGGAAACGACTAAACATAGAGTGTAAGCTGTGGTTTCGGTGGGACGTACGATACAATGCCCCTCAGATTTGACGAGGCCAATATCTGGAGTGATTGTGACTTGGGCTTGATTCGCTTCACTTGTGACCCACTGTAGTGTCGCTTCCTTCCCTTTGAGTATTCTCATTGGGCTTGTGGTGAAGGATTCGATTTCGGGCAGGGGATCGGCAGAAATCACGATCAGCTGAAGCGCCGTGCCAGTAAGTTCAATCTTGAATTGGGTATCAGCACTTAGTCTCTGATCAATCTGCACATGGTCAACAAATTCACTCAAGGGAATCGGAATAGTACACTTTCCCTTACTGCGTCTAAAACTTAGATTCAGTTCATCGTCGAATCCGACTCGAATCGACTGGAGTCGTCTCTGCAGCAGCCTTATCTCTGAACCACCGTAAGCGTGTTTCTGGAATTCCTGACGCGTCATCTTTAACGGTTTGTCGCACCACTCGCGCTGAATTTTGCCGCCAGACACCATTTTCCACCAAGTTCGCGGAAGATCTAATTTGATTTTCGCTCCATTATTCCCGGATCCTAGGGTACACAAAATGCAATTAGCCTCTGGGCTTCGGTCAACGGTGAGGACGCCCGATTTGACCGTTCCATGGGTGCCTTCGCAGAGTGTGATCTGGGGGCCATTGGAATCGTCAACGCCGACAAAGCGCACCTCTGTAGGCGGATGTCCGTTCAAATCTGGTAAAAGTATCGTGTGTTTCGTATACGGCTCGCCATTGACCCAGATCTGTTTCAACCCTCGCAGGAATCGGAACGTTGTGCTGTCGAGGAGCTTGCCACTCGAATCGTAAACGCGGAGAAAAAACCGTCCCTCTCGTCCATTTAGGATTTCCGACAGCGTTTGCTTGGCCGGTTTGAAATTCTGTCCTTTCCAACCGGATTTCGCTTCCTCCCCAATCCGCGCCCACACAATATCTTGCGTGGCAATTAATTTTGGCACGCGTTGCACAAAGAGGTCACCCTCTTCGGAATCGTCGAATACAAGTTGGCCCGACAATTTAATTCCAGTGACGGCGCGAAAATCCTCACACTCCCGAAAGCCACTAATGTGCTCGTCCTGCGACTGTGCTTCCCGATAAAAGTAGTGTGCAAGGAATGCTTCATCCCTACAACCTTCCGGGGCTACGGGCACATAGCCTGTCCTATTCCACTTGGCTGGCGCGAACACGATGAAATATCCACTCGTAATGGCCGCAATCTTACAGCCATTACCGGCCCAATTCTTTTGTAATTTGAAGATCAACGGCTTGCCTTCAAAAAGCGTTACATCCTGTTTCTGCCCATCTTGATACTCAATAGCTAGTTGCACAGCTAACGAGGGTATGGGTATGCGACATTCATTACTTGCAACACCAAGTTTCTCGTCTTGCAGATACACAGCTTCAATCGGGGACTCTTCATCAACAGACAGTACCACCTCCCACATCCCGTTGACCCTGTTTTTGTAGCAGAGCAGTTCTGGACGAGAAACCCGTGGCGCCCGCGGCTCATTACTCGATCTTCGCGGCACTCTGCTTCGCCTCCCAGAGATCTGGCGTGGTTTACTCTGCGGTTTCCGTGGTACTTTCGGGCTCTGGCTTAAGTCGGTGTTGTCATCGGGATCGTCACTGTCTGGAATTCTATCGTACATGGACGGATGGCCTTCGTCATGTACACCGAGGAGCTGAATGGACGCATCCGAGCTACTCGGTTCAACCACAGCTGAGCTGGGCAGTGACCGATGGATATCGTCGGAGTCCGAAGAAACGGCACCAAGTCCAGAATCTGCGGGGTCGGAGGGATCTACTTCCGGGCCGGTTTTTGTTACAGTAGACAGAAGGTCGCCATCAAACGGCTCACTAGAATCCTGATCTTCGGATAATCCTGTGTGACGGTCCAAGGATTCGCCTTTATTGTCTATTCCCGGCAACCGTGGCAAGTCTGAATCAGTCTTGTCTGGAGCCGTTTCATCTCGATTTGGCGGTGAAGACCCACCGGATTTGGAATGTTTGTTACCAGTGGATGGACTGGAGGGCGACTGCCAAGTTCTTGCACTAATTCCAAGCCATTTCGCTAGGGTCTTCAATACAGTCACTATCCTACTTAACACTGACATCAACTATTCCTGCAACGTCCGATAAGAATCTCGCATAGGAGGGTGGTTCTACCGCGAATATCGTGGATAGAGGTCCAAATTTCTAAGGAAAGACAAAATCGCACTGCAGAAGTTTCTGAAGGTTCCGTACCCTCTTCCGATCGTGTTGACTTCCTTGATCTTGCTTTGATTCGCTCCGCTCTGGCGTTGGGCTGTTCATAGCAAAGTGAATTACAGACGCTTTCATGGTATCATTCAAACATCTCGGCAATCTCCATGACCTCCTTTATGGCGGCGTCTCTAACACTCTCACCCAGAGCTTGAAATGATGATTATGTACCTATGTACTGCAATTTGCGCTGGGTCTGAGCATCCAACTTCTGAAAATGGTTTTGCAAGAGGCTCTACCTTAAAGTGTAACCTGAGTTAGAGAACAGTTTCGGTCTTTATTAAAGTTCTGAATCCTCTTGTACATACGCAGCCAGTATAAATATACCTACTACTAGCAGGATAAACATTTCCCAAAACCATTCCTTGAATCTCCCAAAACCCTGCTATACAATCCCAAAACCAAGCGATTCCATGAAACGTGTCACATTCCTTTTGGGAGCAGGAGCTTCCATCCCCGCCGGATATAGTTCCACCCATTGCCTGACAGAGCGAATACGAGCTCCGAGCGGTTATTATCGACACACAGATGGAAGATATTACCGTGGGCCTCCCTGTCCCGACACAGATTTTAGAACGCCTCTCGTGCGCCGCATCATTTGCTGGCTATACGAGCTAACACATGAATACCTCTTTTATCGTGAGGAATCCAAGGAAATCAATTATGAGGACTTATACTATCTGGCCTCACAATTGAGGGACGATTGGTCAGAATTGCAGAATCCGGCAATGCTACCGCTAATACGTAACCTGAAATGTGTAATGATCTCATGGCCGGAATACAGGGAATTCTGTGAGCGATCTGGTCGCACATTGAGTATCCCTGATCTGGGGGAATTTCACCAACTTTGCGAGGAAACGTGCCACTACATTGAAGACATTGTTGTCAATGTTTTGAGCCATGATGGTCAGCATCACTCAAAGCACCTTGCGTTAATTACAGCCATCGGCGAAGCAAATGATCTAGATTTGAAAGGTATTGCAACTCTTGCACATGACACACATGTGGAGAATTTTTTGTCTGAACATGTCTCACTCGCTGATGGCTTCAGTCCCGAGCAGACTGACTGTGGTTGGAGAGTCTGGCAGGATCATTTTCCTGAAGGTAGTATCCCATTTCTTAAGCTTCACGGTTCTACCAATTGGAAAAAGCTTCGTAACGATGGAAACAATAATAGATCTCCTGAGACAATTGGTATCAACATGGCAAACTCGGAATGCTCTTCTCCCCGGCCTGATGAACCCTCAGACCCAGAGTGCTGGAGGAGAGGTTTTGATAGACGGCCTCTTCTTCTAATAGGTACGTTTAACAAGCCAGCCATGTACACGGGGCCAATGTTGCTGGATGTTCATTATCGATTTCGTAAGATCTTGAGGAATACAGATACGCTAGTTGTGTGCGGTTATAGTTTCGGCGACAAGGCAATAAATACTCAACTTATTTTTTGGTTGACCTCCTTATCAGGCAGATCTCTTGTAGTGATAGATCCTCGTTGTCCTTCCCAGATACAGAAAAATGCCCGATACGCTACTCAAAAAATCTTGAATGACCGGGGAACCAGATTAATCAACGAGAAGATGGAAGACGTTTGTAAGGATCAGTTGATTGGTCTACTGAGAGGCGTAGGTGAGACTTAACGTCAAGAAGCTCAGAGAATTTTCACCTCCAGACTCTCACGGAACCGTACATGAGCCCTCTGGCGGGCTACTTGACATCGCCATAATTTCCTACTACAAGGTATAAAATCGCATTGATCAAGCCGAATCCCGGAGCTACAGGGTGGGGAGACTAACAGAGCCCTAGCAGGTCGAGTGCATGAACAGAAAAACAGTCGTAACTTCATATCCCATGCACACGCAGCCAATCATCAATTATCGGTGGTTTAGATGAGAACAGTCCGTTGTACGATGGCGCAAGCGGTCGTAGCATTTTTGAAGAACCAGTTTGTGATGCGTGATGGCTTCGAGCAGCGTTTCTTTGCCGGTTGTTCGGGGATCTTCGGTCATGGAAACGTCAGTGGGATCGGTCAGGCCCTGCAGGAGCATAAAGACTTCAGGTATTACCAGTCCAGAAATGAACAGGCGATGGTTCATTCGGCGGTGGCATTCGCCAAAATGAAAAACCGACTGCAAACACTTGCCTGCACCACATCAATTGGTCCGGGGGCAACAAATATGATTACGGGAGCGGCGGTGGCTACCGTAAACCGTTTGCCAGTACTGCTTTTACCGGGTGATATCTTTGCCCGTCGCAACGTAGCCCCCGTCTTGCAGCAACTCGAGAGCGAACACTCACAAGATATGAGTGTGAATGACTGCTTTAAGCCTGTCAGTCGTTACTGGGATCGTATAAATCGCCCAGATCAACTCATTACTGCGTTGCCGGAGGCAATGCGTGTACTTACTAGCCCCTCCGAAACCGGAGCAGTGACCCTTGCATTACCGCAGGATGTCCAAACCGAAGCCTATGACTACCCCGGGGAGCTATTCAGGAAACGCGTCTGGAAGGTGCACCGCAATCGCCCCGATAGGGAGGCCCTGGTTCAGGCAACAGAATGGATCAAGAATAGTCATCGGCCGCTCATCATAGCAGGGGGAGGGGTTCTTTACAGTGAAGCAGAAGAGTTGCTTCGGAGCTTTTCTGAGCGTAGAGGTATTCCTGTATGCGAAACCCATGCGGGCAAGGGCAGCGTCCTGCATGGTGATCCATACAACCTCGGAGCAGTCGGGGTTACAGGCACGCTTGCCGCTAATCGTATTGCTAAGAGTGCCGATTTGGTTATAGGGATTGGTACGCGTTACAGTGATTTCACAACCGCAAGCAAAACGTTGTTTGAGCATCCGGACGTACGTTTCATAAACATAAACGTGGCAGAGTTTGACGCCTTTAAGCACGGCGCATTGCCCCTGACAGGGGATGCAAAGGTGACGATGGAGGAACTGAACGATGCACTTTCCGGCTGGACGACCTCACACGAGTATCAATCTGAGTGCAAAGCACTTGTAGAGGCCTGGTCAGCGGAAGTTGACCGGATATATGCTATCCGCAATAAGCCATTACCCAGTCAGGGTGAGATTATTGGGGCTGTTAATGAGTCAGGTGATCCAGATGCCGTTATGGTGTGTGCTGCCGGGAGTCTCCCGGGAGATCTGCATAAGCTTTGGCGTACCAGACATCCAAAGCAGTACCATATGGAGTATGGTTTCAGTACAATGGGCTACGAAATAGCTGGCGGCTTGGGTGTAAAAATGGCCGCACCGGAGCGTTCGGTGTACGTACTCGTCGGAGATGGCAGTTACCTCATGCTGTCCAGTGATCTTGTTACAGCAATTCAAGAAGGCTGCGATCTGACTATTGTGTTATTCGACAATGACGGGTTTAAGAGCATTGGTGGTCTTAGCCGTTCGTTGGGGCAGGAAGGGTTCGGGACCAGATACGTATTCCCCGAAAACGGCATCTTACCGGGAGATACTGATGAAGATGTCAGAACATTACCAGTCGATCTTGCTGCAAATGCAGCTTCCCTTGGCGCCCGGGTCATCGAGTGTAAGAATGTTGGTGATGTGGAAAATGCTCTCAAAGAAGCAAAGAAAAAGAAGGGGACTACAGTCATTTATGTTCGTAATGACCGCTACGTAGATGTACCGGGATACGAGGCTTGGTGGGATGTACCGCCCGCGGAGGTCAGCGAAATGCCAGCGGTCCAGGAAGCTAGGAAGAACTGGGAGCTTATGCGTGTCAAGGAGCAATATCATTTTTCTCGGGATTAATCTTATGCGCTGTTTGTGGATTTCCTTGTTATTCGTGTTGGGGGTTGTCTGTGGTGGCTGTGCGTCTGATGATGACGCTGGCACCGATACTCCGATTCTGCGATTTGTGTTTGTGACGCACGGGCAGGCCTCAGATCCTTTCTGGAGTGTCGTTCAGAGGGGAGCATTGGATGCCGCTCAACATACCGGAACAAGGGTGCTGTACCAAGCCCCTGAATCTTTTGACTTGGTGACTATGTCCCAGCTTATTGATGCCGCTCTGGCATCTCAGCCAGATGGGCTTGTGGTTAGTATTCCTGATGCAGATGCATTGGAAGCAGCACTGATGTCGGCCCGTGAAGCGGGTGTTCCGATCGTGAGCATTAATTCCGGTGGTGAGCATTCTCAGCGGCTGGGGAGCCTGCTGCACGTAGGCCAATCTGAATATGAAGCCGGTTATCAGGGAGGTCTGCGATTATCTGCGATGGGTGCAACGAATGCGTTGTGTATTAATCAGGAGGTCGGCAATCTCGCACTCGACGAACGTTGCCGGGGTTTTACTGACGCGCTAGAAAGCCAGGGGAGTAGCGTAGAAATGCTTGCCGTGGAACTGGGAGATCCTACAGAGTCCACACAGCGGATACTTGCAGCGCTGCGCAGTGACCCTTCCATTGACGCTCTAATGACCTTGGGACCAACCGGTGCGCTGCCATGCTTGCGCGCGCTGGAGGAAATTGATAACCCAGGAATCAACTTCGCAACCTTTGATACCTCCCCCGAAATACTCAACGCAATCGAGTCCGGCGCGATCCTGTTTGCAATTGATCAGCAGCAGTATATGCAGGGTTACCTGCCCGTTGTGCTTTTGGCGCTGTACCATCGTAACGAAAACCTGTTGGCTCACGAGAGCCTGCAGACAGGACCAGGGTTCATCATAAGGAGCAACGTAGGGCGATTAAAAGAATTGACCGCACGGGGTACACGTTGAGTATGGTTTCCCGGGATGAGCGACTACGCAAAATACATCCGATCCGCCGACTCCTCTCACGCCCGGAGGTAGGCGCTCTGGGAGGTGCGTTGGTTATCTGGCTATCATTTGCTCTGGTGGCTGGTGATCAGGGTTTTCTCTCACTAAGAGGTACTGCAACCTATCTGGAAGTGGCAGCAGAACTGGGCATATTGGCGTCAGTTGTCGCTCTGCTGATGATCGCCGGCGAGTTTGATCTTTCTGTTGGTTCCATGATTGGTGCCAGTGGGATGCTACTTGTTGTGCTCAGTGTGCATTTGGGCTGGAATATATGGCTTGCTGCAGTTGCAGTAGTCATCTTTGCTGGATTGGCAGGTCTCTTTAACGGTGTGCTTGTGGTACGGACCGGATTGCCATCCTTTATTGTGACGTTAGCCACACTTTTCGCCTTCAGGGGCGCGACAATTGCACTGACACGGCTTATTACAGGTCGAACCCAATTGGGTGGGCTCCAGGAAGCGAGCGGGTTTGATTCAGCACAGGCATTGTTCGCGAGTGAGTTGACGCTGGGAGGGGCCAACTGGCCGGTATCTATTCTCTGGTGGATTCTGATCACGGCGGTCGCCACTTGGGTGCTTCTGAAAACACGGTTTGGCAATTGGATATTTGGGACTGGGGGAGATGCTAAATCTGCGAGTAGCGTGGGCGTGCCAGTGCGGTGTGTAAAGGTTACTCTGTTCATAATGACAGCATTGGCTGCTGCCTTGGTGGGCATGATTCAGGCTGTCACTTTCAGTGGGGCAGATGTTCTTCGCGGTGAGCTGCGGGAGTTTTATGCAATTATCGTTGTTGTGATTGGGGGCACATTACTTACCGGGGGGTACGGATCAGCCATTGGAGCTGCGATAGGAGCATTGATATTTGGGATGGTGCGGCAGGGGATTGTTTTTGCAGGCGTGGATGCCGACTGGTTCCAGGTGTTTCTTGGCGTGATGCTGCTCATTGCTGTACTGGTTAATCATTGGATTCGTCGCAAGGCTCTGCAGGAATGAGTACTTCGCTCTTACAAACACATCAACTTGGCAAAGTTTTTGGTCGCGTCATCGCGCTACAGGATATCACCATGGAGTTGCGTGCAGGTGAAGTATTGGGACTCCTGGGGGATAATGGTGCAGGGAAGTCAACGCTGATCAAATGTCTGTCTGGCGTACATCGCCCTAGTCAGGGAGGGATATTCATTGAAGGCAACGAGGTCGTGTTCACCTCACCAAGGGAGGCCTTGAAAATGGGTATTGCCACCGTTTACCAAGACCTTGCTATGGTACCACACCTGGGCATTAGCCGCAATTTTGTCCTGGGTAACGAGCCTACAAGGGGTTGGGGGTTACTGAGAAGACTGGATATGGCCAGAGCGGATCGGATCACACGTGCCGGCTGCGGCAGACTCGGTATAGATCTACGAACAACCAGACAACCGGTCGGAACACTGAGTGGTGGGGAGCGCCAAAGTGTTGCAATAGCACGGGCGATACACTTCGGTGCCCGGATCCTGATTCTTGATGAACCGACCTCCGCGCTCGGAGTCAAAGAATCAGCAAATGTACTGCGGGATGTGGCGGAGGCACGTGACCGCGGTGTGGGCGTCATTATCATCACGCATAATGTGTATCATGCTTTCGAAGTTGCTGATCGATACACGATATTGCACCGCGGGCGCAGTTATGGTAACTTTATGCGGGATGAAATCAGCCGGAACGATGTAATCAACATGATGTCCGGCCGGGTCACAAGCACTACTGAACAAGGATGAGTAACGTAATTGAGCTAGATCATTTTATAGGGGGGAAGTGGAGACCTTCCCAGGCCGGCGATGCCCAGAAGGTCATCAATCCAGCTACCGGAGATACCATGGCAAACGTTTCTATGGCTTCGTACACGGATGTCGATGTGGCCGTACGTGAGGGGCAAGCCGCATTCAGACAATGGCGACGGACCCCGGTAACCGAGCGGATCCGTTATCTGTTCGCCTTCAGGGAAAAGCTTGAGTATCATTTCGAGGATATTGCCCGTTCGATTACAAAGGAATGTGGCAAGACCATCGCTGAGAGCAGGGGGGAATTGCGGCGGGGCATAGAAAATGTTGAGGTCGCATGCGGTACGCCGATCCTAATGCAGGGCTACAACAATGAGGATATTGCAAGCGGGATTGATGAGCATATGATCCGGCAACCGTTGGGTGTTGTGGTTGCGATCACGCCCTTCAATTTTCCGAGTATGATTCCTCTGTGGTTTTTGCCTTATGCCATTGCGACAGGTAACTGCTTTATCCTTAAGCCAAGCGAAAAGGTACCTCAGACGAGTGCTTGGTTAGTGCGCCTGCTGGATGAAGTGGATTTGCCTGCGGGTGTAGTGCAGTTGGTGCACGGAGGTAAAGAGGCGGTAGACGCATTAATTGAGCATCCAGGTACGCAGGCTGTCAGTTTCGTGGGTTCTACAACGGTGGCCCGATATGTTTACGCACAGTCCGCTGCGAATGGTAAGCGGGTTCAGTGCCAGGGTGGGGCCAAGAACGTGGCAGTTGTGCTAGAAGATGCCGTCATGGATATGACCTCGACGATTGTGGCGGATTCGGCTTTTGGCTGTGCAGGCCAGCGTTGCCTCGCGAACAGCCTGGCTGTGACGGTTGGTGGAGCGCAGGGAGTGTTCACCGAGGCCATGGTTGAAGCAGCACATACGCGTAGGGTTGGATACGGGTTGGATGAACATTCAGAAATGGGCCCGGTGATCACACCGGAAAGTCAGTCTGCAATCGAAGGTCTAGTAGATGTAAGTGAGCGAGAGGGTGCGCAGGTGCTGGTGGATGGTCGAGGTAAAGTGGTAGATGGCTTCCAGAACGGTAACTGGATTTTTCCGACCCTCATTGATAATGTGGATCCGACCAGCACATTTGCCCAGACAGAGGCGTTCGGACCAGTATTTGGATTAATGCATACGGATGATCTGGACGGTGCAATTGAGTTGATTAACTCCCAGTCCTATGGTAATATGGCTTGCCTGTTTACCAGTGATGGCGCGGCTGCCCGAAAATTCCGCTATGAAGCTGATGCCGGTAACATTGGGATCAATCTGGGAGTTGCTGCTCCAATGGCCTTTTATCCGTTCAGTGGCTGGAAGGATAGCTTCTTTGGATCGCTTCATGCCCAAGGCAGGCACGGGATCAAGTTCTACACACAGACTAAGGTAGTCGTGGAGCGATGGCCGAGCGGTTGGAGTAGAAAGTTTTAGTCTTGTCCGGTACCACAAAAGCCATTTGAAAATGGGAGGGGTTAGCACATTTGACAGTCACTCGTTCGGGCACAGGAGTCGCGTAGACACAGACGATAGAATCAGATGTTGATCTGTAACAGGGTTGCAGGCCTGGCTATAAGTCTAGCGAATCTCAGTGCAATGCGAACCGGGGTAAATGACAACGGCGGCTAGGCAATTTGCCTCGTTCTGTAAGGGTTTGTGTTGATGGTTACGTTTATCCTCTTCTCTCGGATCGCCTGAGCCATTCAGGCTTGTTCAGTGGTACTCGCGACATTCTCCCTGCAATTGCTTGGGCGATTGACTGTGCAAATTCCGGCTTCAGCTCCCCTACCCACCGATGTTTTTGCTCCTCATTGACACCTTGGAACATGAAAGTATGATCAGAATTGTCCGAGTATGCGAGCACGCATTGCTGCCCACAATCGGGCTCAAAGTCCATAATACGCCAATCCGAAGGTTTCATAGATATGGACATACGCCGATATTCGTTTTCCTCAATTGGCACAACGATCTGAACCGTTTTCTGCTTTGGATCGGATAAAGGAAGAAATAGAAAAGATGTCTTCTCTTTCAGTCGGACGCTATCGCATTTAGGGGTAACACAAAGTAGAAATTCTTGCTCTCTGATTCAGCACAGTGAATTACCGTTCCCATTGTTAGCTGCCTCTGTTTTTGATGCAGTACCTGCCGAAAACTCATCGCTGATGCGAGTCGGAGATCAAGGTTATCACTGTTTTCTGCACCCTTTGAGAATCCATGAGATAGAACTTAGAATTTGGGGGGGGCAGGAGATGATCCTCTTTAACTTCAAGTCTGCGTTCCAACACTTTCAAGACTTCAGCCACAGGATGCTTGTCATTAGAGCTAAAAATCACCTTATCATTCTCAAATCTCTCGGAAAACCAATGTTTAATTAGTGAACTATATACTTAATTGTACTAATATAGAACATTTTCCCTTTCAAAGTTCTTAACGACAATGGACTGGAATGGCTACCACATTCCCCAACCCCTTTTACCAAATGATCATGATTGAGGAGCATAGGATTACTATTGTGCTAAACCTTGACGTTAATTCCGGCCTGTTTTAGTATTGCGTTGGCCATATGACGTTTTTTGATTCTCGCTGGAACAGACACTTCAAGTTGTTCGTCATTGCTCCAGATCACATGACTGCCTCGGGGATTGCGTTCTACCGAGAATCCGGCGTTTCTTAATAATTTCTTGATTTTCCGTTCATACCCAGCCATTACTCACGCATATTGTAAAGAATGTGCGTGTTTGTTGTCGCCCCAAGACACTCCTGGTAGCGAGGGTAAGGAACTGGTTTTTTGTTGATGGACAGGATACTCAAACAGTTTAACATCTAAAAGAAGTTCAGTCTTTGCAATTTGTTCATCAGTCAACCCGTGATTTGACTTTAGTAGCCGAGATGCAACTCGTCGAAGTTCAGTCAGTAACTCGTGGAAAGTACTAACTTCGATAAACAGTCCCGTAATATCACTATCTGTAATTGACAGTGTACCATCTCTGTGTACAAAGACCGTAACGGAGAAAGTATGAGCCATCTTGGTTGGTTTATGATTATTGTCGCTTAAGGTGTCTAATATTACGAAAACATCACGTCTCCATGTGAGCGCAATTACGGCGGCAATTATTACCGTCGCATTATCTTCTCGTCTTGCTTTGGTTTGGCGGATCGTTGCAGCAGACATACGCAAAAAAGTTGCGGAATGTTCCATAACTCGTAAGGTGAGCGCTTAGTCAGTTCTGCGCTTTGCGTGCTTTGATCCTGTTGTAGCGCACCAGTGCCAAGTCCTGCGCCATTTTTACCTGGACTATCGTCATCTCCTGGTATAAGGCATCAATCAAATCGTCAGACAGTAGCGTTAACTCCCTAGTTAGTGCGTCATCTATCTTTGATAGACCTGCCTTTGCCAAGATAGCCCATATGTATGATTCCGTGGGGTCTCTCTTCACACCTCTGCCATAGAAGTAGCACATGCTAAGAAAGGATTGCGAGAGGGAATATCCCTGATCCGCTGATTCCCTAAACAACCGAGTGCTCAAACTGAAATTTTGGGGTACGCCCATACCTCGGTAGTAGATTACGCCCAAAGAAAACTGTGCCTCGGCGTCTCCCCTTATAGCTTTTGCCTGTATCTCTTTTAGTGATTGCCCTCTGGCGACCCCTACCGCAATCAGAAGGGCTACTGTAACGAGCGTGGTTGCCTTGGTCATGTTCCTACGGGAGGATCATCACACTTACCGTCCTTGTGATCCACTTCTACCCGACTAACGTCTAATCCCTCACGATTTCGAGTAGATTTTGAGATGGGTTCCTTATTTCTTGAATCTACTATTCTCTCGACAGCAGTTTAAAACGAAATGGAGAGTGGTTCAATGACCGTAGGTTTCATGGCTGCGTTAGTGAGTTGCAGGAGATGTATTTACCTTCACTGGCTTGGATCAATGCAGTGGTCGCATCGAGACCAGTAAGGTAGCGAGTGTTTTGTCTGTACACGTATTCGGCCATGTAGCGATGCAGGTGCTTGAAACTCCACCAGTGGTGAGTGCCATAGTACCCGTGCTCGATTAGCGCCCAGAAGCTTTCTATGCTGTTCGTAGAAGCGTTAGCGCGGACATACTCACCTGCACTGTGCTTTACAGATTCGTGGTCAAAGGCTTCATTAAGCCCTATGTATGCCTTAGCGTCGTCCGTGTAGACAGAAGCCCCCTCTACCACTGTGTCGGTTATTATGCCGTGTAGAGTGGGCTTATCTACATTCTGGACATGCATAGCAACGACCGCTCCGCCCCGCTCTTTCAATCCAACAACAGCCGCTTTACCTACTGCTCCATGTCCTGTGTCTGCCAGAGCCTTACGCTTGGCGTTGCTCATATTCTTGCGCTTGCCTCCTATGTAGGTTTCGTCTGCTTCGACTTCACCGGAAAGGGCGGGCATCTCTGATTCACACGCTTTACGGATACGGTGCTCCATGCGCCAAGCGGTCGTTTGCGTGCCCCCAGGTGCTTTGCGAACTGAACGCTATATATATCCTTATCCTGCTCTTTCTGGACGACCTTTAGCCGAGCAGTCCTCCCACATAATCGGCAACGGTATTGATCCAGTGCAACCAGTTCCCCCCGCGTTATCCCACTTTCCCTGTCATTCATGAGATTCAAGCTACATAATTCCCTATCCTGGTTTGGGAATTTGGGCTAGACCAAACCAGATACCCCCAATGTCCATCAATATCAATGACCTGACAGGCGTTGCAGAGGCTGCTACGTGTGTTGGCGAAGCTCTCAGATGTGTCGATTTTTGTTTTCAATCCCTTTCAGATCAAGAGAATAGCAAAGGCCGAGGCTGAGGCTGCTAAGATCAAGGTGCAGTGTGAAATCGAGGCCGGGGATATGTTGCTGCGAGCAGAACGGCGAAGGGATGCTGAGGAAATACGATATCAGCAGAATATGGAGTGCGTATTCCGACCATGCGGGACACCCATTCCGGGTGATGCGGGACACCATTCCGATTGATGCGGGACACCTATGTGTTACCAAACTGCCCTTCATGATTTAGTGGATTTGATGATCAATTCTTGTTCGCCTTGGACTTTGCGCATGGAGTCACCGGTCAGTTGAATTCTGTGGGCATTGTTGACCAGTCGGTCCAGGATTGCATCGGCTAATGTGGGATCTTCCATGGTCTGATGCCATTTGTCTATGGGGTACTGACTGGTAACAATGGTCGAGCGCAGGGTATAGCGGTCATCCGCGAGTTCCATCAGATCACGTTGTTGTGCGCGGCTGATGCCGTGTAGTCCCCAATCGTCGAGGAGGAGTACATCGGTGCGGGCCAACTGTTTCAACAGACGAAGATGGGTGCGCTCTTCGCGCGCAAGCTGGAGGG
>MPNB01000065.1 GCA_002238805.1 Rhodothermaceae bacterium bin80
TTGACCTGGATTTACAACTGACGCTCATCGCCAGTACGCTCTACCAGGTCTTGGCACAGCGACTGGGCCCCCGCTATCAGACGGCGAAAAGCCGAACCATCTTTAACAAATTCGTCAATGCGCCCGCCACCATCATCACCCAAAATGACCAAATCGTCGTACGACTCACTCGACGAGCACATAACACAGAACTTCGTGCAGCTGGGTATGTCGGAGACCAAGGCCCAATCTCCTGGATGCAGGATCGAAACCTCATCATTGAATATGTCTAAATCCTCATAGGCCTGGATACCGAACCCGACCGCAAAAAACGTGGTTGGAAATTCAGGCTAGCTGCAGCACAGTAAACCCACCCCAAGTTCTCATAAGCATCCAGGGGCTTCCGTCTGATTTTAAGTATTTTTTTGGCTCTTCATCTTTTGGATTCCACCGAAATTCTTGATCTGCGGTCCCCTTTCCTGCAACGACTTAAGCCTCTGTCCATAAGAATCTCGATAGAATCCTAATCTTGACGAGTTACATCTGGGAAAGCATCAGGGACCAGCTGCTTCGCGTCTTCCCCGAGGATTTACTGCATTGTTCCTGCAATGCAGGCTCTCTGGGGATCAATCGGAACATATTTTCGTAGGGTAGGGGATTCGTTGTACATTTGCACTTCTGACGCGCCGTCTTGCAGGCGCGATTGACGTCTGGCAAGCTGCGACGTCCTCAACTCTATCAAGTTCCGCCTGTTTTGCGAGAATGTGCGGCAAGCACGTTCAATATGCACCCATATGACAAAAGAAATTATTATTAACACCACGCCCGAAGAGACGAGGATAGCGATCGTTGATGAGGGGCAGCTGGTGGAGTTCTACATTGAAAGTCCAGATAGTGAGCGAACGGTAGGTGATATTTTCCTCGGGCGGGTCGACGCGATTCGTTCCAATCTTCAAGCTGCTTTTGTAGATATAGGAGAGAATCAACACGGGTTTTTGCATTTTTCCGGCCTTACAGCGAATCTGGAGCGACAACTGGCTTTTGTGAAGGAGCGTAATCCACGCGTGAAAGACTTCATGAAAGAATGGACTTCAAAGCAGGAGAAGAAGCCATCAAGAGGCGGTCAACCATCACGCCGCCGGTGGGGAGATTCGCGCCTGCTAAGCACTAAACAGAGTATTCTGGTTACGGTGACCAAGGAACCCTATCACAGCAAGAGTTCCCGACTCTCTACTGATATCTCTCTGGCAGGACGTTTTCTCGTACTAATACCATTCGCGGACTACGCGGCTGTATCCAGGCGGATCGAAAGCAGAAAAGAGCGCTATCGTCTGCGTTCGATCGTGAGGAGATTGCGACCATCAGGATTTGGCCTAATCGCCCGAACAGTTGCCGAAGGCAGGAAAGAAGATGCACTGGAAACAGATCTTCAGTTGCTTTTGGACCGGTGGCACAAGATCGAAAAATCGTTGCGGGGACATCCAAAACCGCCACTGAAACTGTATGAGGATGTAGGTTTGGCTTCGTCGATCATTCGGGATTTGTTTTCTGATGATTTCTCCCGGGTATTGGTTGATAACCACCGGATGTACCGTGCTATCCGCGGATACGTTATGGCGGTCGCCCCCCATATGGTTAACGTCGTTAAACGACATAAAGGTAAAAAAGCAGTCTTTGCGGCTGCTCGAATCCAAGATCAGATCAATGATGTTTTTGATACCAAGGTGCGATTGCCTTCGGGCGGGTCGGTGATCATTGAAGCCACTGAGGCCATGCATGTGATTGATGTGAACTCTGGGCGAACCCGCGGAAAACAGAATGCAGAAGAGACGGCGCTGCGGGTTAACCTGGAAGCGGTCGAGGTAATTGCGCGCCAGATTCGGTTGCGTGATCTGAGCGGACTGATTGTGGTTGATTTTATTGATCTGAGGCATGAAGGTAACCGGAAAAAAGTGGATGAGGCGCTTGCGGCACGGCTGGCCACAAATAGAGTGACGTCAGACAGCCTTCCGATGAGTGACTATGGTATCGTTCAGATTACCCGCGAGCGCAAGCGGGTAAGTGTAACTGCCACACATAAGCTCACGAACAAGTCACGGGTTAATCCTGCGCCTCCACCCGATCCGGATACGGTTGCGAAAAACATTGAGCGCTGGTTGGGAAAACATGATGGTGGGGACCTGCACCTGCATGTGCATCCGTTCACCGCAGCCTGGCTGGAGCGCGGTCCATGGCGTCGCACTAGGAAGGCTCAGTGGCAGCGTCAGTATAAGCGTCGCATTAGGGTGGTGGGGAAAAAGTCGCTGCGTCCAGACGAGTTCAGGTTCCTGGACGCGAAGAGCGAACACGATATTACTGACCTCAGCCCCCGAATGGTTCGCATAAAGGCAGCCTTGGACCAGGATACGTCCGAGAAGCCCAAACCCGCAGCAAAGAAACAAAAGAAACCCAAACCTGCAGCAAAAGAACAGAAGAAACCCAACACCAATGGGCTGGCCCGGCGGAAACAGCGGTCTCGACAGACAGCAGACAAAACCTGACGTATGTGGGTGAACAGGGCTCCATTCCTGGCAGTGCTCATCACGCTGGTATCTGTCGATGTAGTGGCGCAGGAACGGTTTTTTAGAACCGGCATGCATTCCATAGGACTCAGCGTCGGCATAATTGACCACAAATACACAGGTAACGCAGATATCGCGCGAGGGACTAGCTACCAGGGACCAGCATTCGGGCTTTCCTATACCGGTCCACAACTACGAACAACAGCGCTTTTCGCACGTTTTGATGGGACACGTGCGCCAGTCAAACGTACGCTAGTCAACGTGTCCGGGATTGGCTGGCTGCTCCCATCATTTACGCTCAGGAATCTGGACAACACAATCCTAGCCGTCCCGGTAGGTTTATTGGTGGCATGGCAGCGAACTAGTGGAGATATTGACAGTACTCCACTAGGCACACAGGCAATCCTGCTGGGAACAGGCGGGGTTCTTGAACATCAAATGGGTAACCGCACGCGAATGAAACTGCGGGCAATGCCGCTCGCTGGCTTCACCAGTACCGAAATTGTTAATGCACTCGGCTTTTCCTGGGCCGCAGATGCTGAAGCCCGACTGGAGGTCAATGATTTTTTTTCGAGTCTAGGACTCAATATTAGCTATATATTTCGTTACCAGGTGTGGAATGTGAACGGATCAAGAGCCTTTTCCTCCGCTGTGGACGAAGCGTATGATTACGCCAGTGTCATGCATATAATCTCCGTAGAACTCAAATTTTAGCTATGACCAAGAAGGATACTGCTGTATTGCGTGCGATGGAAGGCGTGGCAAAGGCGATCGGTTACATCATCCGATGGGACAGCGGGCCCTTTCGCGGTGGTCGCTGCACACTGGGCGGAAGGGAACTCATAATTTTGAATCGACTCCACCCAACGGAAGTACATCTTGGTGTACTAGCGCGTATCCTGCGGGACGCACCGCTTGCAGAAATATCCATGCGCAAAGCAATGCGCAAGCGTGTGGAGTCCGTTATACGGCAGCACTCATCTGAGTGAAGATGCATGCGCATCACACTATTGGGCACGGGCACATCCGTAGGGGTTCCTATGATCGGCTGTGCCTGCGAAACATGTAAGTCAGCAGATCCCAAAGATAAAAGGTTGCGTACCGCATGCCATATTGAAGCCGGGCACTTGAGCATTGTCATCGATACGGGCCCGGATTTTCGTCAGCAGATGCTGCGTGCAGATGTGCGGCACATTGATGCAGTCCTGTGGACGCATCATCATTTCGACCATATAATGGGGCTGGACGACTTGCGGCCGTACTTCTTTGATTGCAAGACACCAATACCATGTTTTACCCATCCTGGGAGTACGAGTGTTTTGCGAAGTATCTTCCCCTATATATGGGGTAAGCGTAAGGCTTACCCGGGCACACTGAAACTGAATCCGGCAGACACTCCGTTTGGGATCAAGAGCCGCTACGACAAACCAGACACCATCAACGTTACCCCGATCGAAATCCTGCATGGCCAAATGCCGATCAACGGTTACAGGATTGGCAACTTTGCATATTTAACGGATGTGAGCCATATTCCAGACACCGAGTACTGGAAACTGGAAAATCTTGACCTGTTGGTACTCAATGCACTGCGCCCGACAAGGCATCCACGCCATTTTTCGATCAGCGAGGCCAAAAACATTGCGAAGAGAATTCGTGCGAAACAGACCGTCTTTATTCACATGTCGCACCAGGTACTTCATGCGCGAGAGAGCACCATGCTGGCCGAAAACATGACTTTGGGGTATGATGGCATGGTACTTGAGACATCTTAACGATTGAGAATTATGGAACACACGATTCTTGTCCTGAATGGACCGAACCTGAATCTGTTGGGTACGCGGGAGCCCGAGAAGTACGGCCAAATCACACTCGAGGAACTCGAAGTCGATCTACGGCGCGACTTTCCTCACATTCAGCTTTCCTTTTACCAGAGCAATCACGAGGGTGAACTGATTGACCGTCTCCATCAGGCATACGAATCAGGAGTATCCGGAATCGTTTTCAATCCGGGAGCCTACACGCACACATCCGTTGCTTTACGGGATGCCATCAAGGCTATTGACCTCCCTGTCGTTGAGGTGCACATCAGTAACGTCTATGCACGGGAGTCCTTTCGACACTTCTCCTACCTAGCGCCGGTCTGTGCAGGACAAATTTCCGGGTTGGGTATTGGTGGATACAATCTGGCCATTCGTTGGCTGGCAATGGAGTTTTAAGAAGGAATGGTCGCTGCGGGAAGTCCCCGGTCGCCACAGTCCATCGAAAAAATGCCTGAACGCCGGGTTTCTGCACTCACGCAGGAGCTCTGGGACAAGGTTGGTGTAGCACTGCATAAGACGGGAAGCTGGACCGAATACCGAGCGATTTTGGATCACCACGACCTGGAGATAAGGCTGCGCCCGCGGGGACTGGTCTTTGAGAATGGCCGTTCGTACGCATCAGCAGGGCGGATATCGGAAAGTCTGCCTGCATTGAGTCAGCGATTCGGGGAAACGCTGCAGGAAAACCGCAACCGTCTAATAAATCGGGAACTATATACTTAATTGTACTATAACGGATTACGGATAATCCAGTAGTGTACAAAAACTTGGTTAAGGGTTAATCCCCCGAAAGATGATCCTCTGGCGAACTTTCATCTTGCTTCATCTCCTCAATATGGTTCAGGATTTCACTAAGGAGCAGTGTTTGTCATTGCCGACTTGACCAAGTCCACCAAGCAAAATAAATTCCTAGTGACAGACTCGGTTAACTGGCAACTTGATCGAGTCTCTTCTTGATGCAATGACGCAAGCCCAGCTACAAGAAGCCCAAGACTTGGCACTGGGACGGTTCAATGAAATTAAGGCATGTAAGCGTAAAAGCCGTTAAGACTTGCTAAATAGATTCTCACTAGCAGGGCCACCACGCTTATCACATAACGTGATCATTTTGGAGGTGTTTGACCATCCTCGCAGAAGTGTTCGTCACCCCATCCCCACTGACACAATGAACTTCGTGTGTGTCTGGTGGCGTGATCCATGGCGATAGAGAGTGCCAGAATAAGAATCACGTATTTTATCGTTCCCTTCACCCATTCCGGTAATGGCTTGTACTCATTCTCGTACAATTGTTCTATCCAGTGCTGGGGCGGAGCCAACGCGTCTGCCCTGGAGTTCACCGGGGAATCAGGCAAGGCCTTTTTCCGAAATTCCTCAAGCTTCTCTGGTGGGGTAGATTCTGTTTCAGACATTGGACAATGATGGGGTGTCTTCCAACATGATCCGATAATGTTCAGCTATTGTTTCATCGGGGATATGAACTGCATGAACTACTCGGCCGAACATGTTACGCTTCACATGTTTCATCCATGGAGTTTCTTTCTTGTGTGTTATTGTGATCAGTTGCCCCCCCGACAGATCTTTGTACACGTACCAAACCACATCCAGTAACATGCATATTTGTTGATCATTTTTTTCTAGATCATTTATTTTTCCTGAAAGAAACTCCTTTGCTCTCTCTGTGCCAAGACCGTATGAGCCAAATTTTTCACAGAAGGACTCATAAGTAACCTCATCCCTCCCCCAGTTCTTCAAGCGGGTATATACCTCCCGGACCACTGGGCCATATTTCCAAGCCTCTATTTGGCCAGAGCGATTATCAATCAGAGGTCTATTCAATTTCCCCCATGCCCACCCATGGCAAATGTAAACCAGCTTGTTGATTTGTAGGGGGGTTAAGCCCCCTCCCTCCTCTGCCGCTTTTTTGAGCAAATAAGCGATGACAACAAAATCCTCGACCAGACGATGCTTTGTACACATGGAAATTCCAGTGAAATATGTCTCTTTTCAAAGTTGAAAGTCCTATTGCGTATGTTTGTTCATTTTTTTAAAATCAGTTCTGCGCTCTGCGTGACTCGATCCTGTTGAAACGCACCAGTGCCAAGTCCTGTGCCCTTTGTACCTGGACTATCGTCATCTCCTGGTATAAGAGATCAATCAAATCGTCAGTCAGTAGCGTAGCCTCCATAGCTAGTGCGCCATCTATCTTTGATAGACCTGCCTTCGCCAAGATAGCCCACATGTAGGATTGCATATTCCGATCGAACTGGGACACCATTCCGAACGATCTGGGACACCCTGTAAACCAGTATTTTGGGGTCTCTACCTAATATTGTGAGTAGAACCAGCACGAATACATCAGAGGCAGTAATTCTAATTTTAGCTGTTTCTTGCGCGGAGCTCTTTGCAATTTATCCGATCATCTCCCCGCTTGGTCTCATGTTAGAATCAATCTTGGTGTACTCATCTCGTTTTCGCGGAATAGATGGTCAGTAAAAGTTCGGAATCATCAATGAGTTTATAAGCCGGCTTTTTTCCAGAAAGTCTTTCGCTTTCATTCATTATAATCGGAACTCCGTCGCCCCGTTTCTCCATGTAGAAATCACGTCCCACATGTCCAATTGCCGTCGCCACCGGTGTTTCCGCAAGCAAACTGGTAATCAATTCATTGCGGGTCGCTTGACGAAGGTGCATGCTATCAACGGTTACGGTATTAGGAAGAGCACCTGGTGAGTAGATTTCTAGTCTATCGTTAAACATAAAGAATCGGATCTTCGATCCAGAGATTGAATAGTCCCGATGAGCCACGGCATTTACCACAGCTTCAAATATGGCGCGTTCGCTGAACTGCGGCTTTTCGATGCGATGAGGCTTCTTGATAGCCCCGACGGTCTGATTCCTTTTTAGAAAAGCCATGGATTCTTTTATCTGCCGGTCAAGCGGTCCGCGAATCCTTTGTGCATCAATCTGATAATTGGAATCCTGCCTTGTTCCCCTATAGCGTACGGCCTCAATAAACGCGCTGGGTAAAAAGTGCTCTGGATATTCGCAGCAAAATAATATGCCTGCTACCGAGGCAACCAATGCTCCACTTTCCTCTTTGGCCAATAAAGAACGTTTCAAGAGAACGATATCCGCCGGTTCATTGGAACGCGTGGTGTATTTTTCCCATAGTTCCTTACTTAAATCATTTATGCTTGACCGGGGAACAGGCTGTTCTTCAAATCTGAACAATTGAGCCTGACTGCGTTGCTGAAACATACGTGCAAGGTATTCCGGCGACATTTTCCGCGCTGAACTCCCTTGGCGGTGGAAGTAACCGTTTGGACTTTCGTGGACAAAGAGACTGCGCGGAATCTCGATCTTGAGGACAATCTTTGAGGTACCTGTGCTGTCGGGGAGTTCCATGCGGAATGATCGAAAAAAAACAGGCGGCGTAATTCTGTCATTGCAAATTTCGTATATATAACGCTCAACGACTTCCATACGTCCTAATGGGATTCCGATGATCTCGCGAGTCTTATCGTCTACGCCTAGAACAACTACGCAGTCGTTCGTATTGACCATAGAGGCAAGTTCGTCGGCCAGTTTGTCGCGTGAGGGTCCGTCAATCTGTTCTCCTCTAAACACAACAGCTTTGAGCTCAAGCGAACTGTTCTCCCCAAGGCGTATCCTGCGCAGCAGTTCTTCTGGACTATTAAACATCGCTTTTCCCGGATGCAATGCAACGATAACGGTCTTCAAATGCCTTACTCCCTCCCTCCATAATTGTACAGATCGTTTCCCTCACCTTTTTCTCCTGAAGACTTCCGTTGCAGTATTTTTTCGTTTCACCGTAATTCGGAGCAAGGGCCACAACTAGTTCCGAGTCACCGTTGACAACCTACATTGGCATTCTGCGTCACTACAATGATCTGTCGACTGCGCTCCATGTTCCGTAACTGAGTCACGATCAAATCATAGATCAACAGATTGTCCAGATCATCCTCCGGTTGATCCAAGATCAGGGGTTCATCCCCATAGGAAAGAAGAAAGGCCAAAAGCGCAGCTGTCCTCTGCCCCGGCGAACCTTCCTTTATTGATAGAAATTTCTCACCCTCGCCCGTTGCATTGTACTGGACATTGCCGAAACCAAAATGAATTGCTTTCAGTCACTGCCCTACTGGTGGCAATCCTTCCGGCGACGGCCACGTATGCTCAGTCATTGTGGCAGACCTATGAACACCAAGGCGAGTATGTTACCTCCTCCATGGAGGCGTATAGCAATAGCGGGCTTTTGCAGGTTAGTTGTGCTCCTGGAGACGAAACCATGTCCAACATGGTGGTTCTTGTTGTTCCACTGGAGGCAAAGGCCAATCCCGACTCTACTGTTGGCTATATGTTTACGGGCGATGGCAGCCTGAAGAAAGGCGGGCTGAAGGCACAGCCAACCGGGGATCTGTTTATTCCCAAATCGGACTCGGTGGTCGCGTTCATTGAACAAATACAGGACCATTCAACATTGTTCGTGGACTATACGGACATGGAAGGCGAAAACGCTAAGCTCATGTTCAGCGTAAGGCGGACGCGCTACCACATTGACAAGGAAGCCTGCGAAATCGGGTCGCTCCCCTGATTATGCCAGATCCGCCGCTACGCTGCCATGTAGTCCAATTTCTTGTTCTGCCTGCGCAGTCCCGACAACGTGTATATGTTGCTCTTAGGTTGATTGCATGGACCACAAAGCAGCACGCGATTCGTGATATGGTTTATGCCGCCATCCGACCTAGGCACGTTGTGGTCCAGTTGCAGGTAACGTTCGTCATCGAATGCCCTATCGCAACCCTAGCACTTTGAACCGTGTTGGTCAATGAGGTGCGCATACATTTCCTGGCGCGTCATGCGCTTGCTGTTCGGCTCCTTGTACGTGTACTTGGGCCGTAGGAATGGGACCACTTCCTGCTTGTCATCTGTGCGTTCCAGCGTCTCCCTTACGTAATTGCTCTCTCCAAAGGCCAATCTGCCCGTTGCACCTGATCTAGGGGCTGCCAGATATTCTTGTTCTAGCCGCTCAACGACAAGATTCTTGGCGTTGTCCCATATATCTATTCCGACCCATTTCCGGCCGTTTCGCTCAGCTGCTATAAGCGTTGTGGCACAACCACAAAATGGGTCAAGTATCATGTCCGCTTCGTTTGACGAAGCAAGCGCAATCCGGTCATAAAGTGCAATTGGCTTCTGTGTTGGAAATCTGACGTGTTCCGGCTGGTTTCCTCGTAGGGCGGGGATATCCCAAACGTCCCGCATTCCGACCATAGTGTAAATGCCATGCGAATCCTTCCGAATGTCAATGTTCGAGAATCCATACTTGTGCATTAAATACGACTTCTCCTTCTGATGGTTGAATCCGTATTCCTGAGACTTGGCATAAAACAGTATCGTGTCATGCTTTCTACTGAACTACCTTTTACTTGCACCTCCAGTTCTGTAATACCAGATTACCTCATTAATGAAGTTTTTTTTCCAAACACGCCGCCCATTAGCTGTTTCAAATAGTGACTGGCCGTGGGGTCGCAGTGTAGGTAAATGCGGCCGTCACTTCGCAGTATGCGCTGCATTTCCAAGAGTCTGACGGCCATAAAGCAGAGAAACGCACCCATGTCATCGCCATATGTAAGCCTGCTCGACTGTATAACGGACCACACCTTGGGATAGTCGTCCTGTGTTTGGTCCACCCAGTCCCCGTGCACATCGCGTTCCCACGACCATCGGTGCTGGAACTTGGCTCCCGCAGCTAGGCTGTCTGGCGTAGCATGGAAATCCTTGCCCTTGTTGAACGGCGGATCCGTCGCAATCAAGTGCACGGACCCGCTGTTCATGCCCCGCATTATCTCCAGATTATCGCCATGAAATAACGTATGGTTTGCCTAATTCGGCGAAAAATTAGGGGCATTTTGGGCATTATGCTCCGCGGATCAAGCCACTTCCTTGATCACGAAGCGTCCATCCTGAATCTCGGCCTTGAATCGGCGGTTCGCGTCCTTCTTGCTCGGGCGGGAAGGACGCTTCTTGTCGCCTTCGTCCATGGACAGCAGCATTTCCGCTGCCTGCTTCAACTTCCGTTCCGTCTTGCCCATTATGCCGGATTGAAGGTCAACTGCTCGTAAGTTATGAACTTGCCGGGCATTTTGGCAAACAACGCGTCCAGACGGTCCTGCGCGTCCACTTCCACATTGCCTCCATTCAGCCGAAACGTGAACTCGTCTATGTACGCCTGCATGTGCTCATGCTCCACTGGTGGTATACACCCATGAACCCGCGCTAGATCACGCTCCACACGCTTTCAATGCCGTTCGTGTGGACCACTTCTCTTGCGTATTTGTCCGCCGAATGTTTGACCGATTTGTGCCGGTAGTCCTTTTTGGCCAGCCCCGAGTATGATCTGTGATCGTCCGTGTAAACGGTTGATCCCGTCTCCACATATTCCTTGATCATACCCTGCACGATAGGCTTATCGGCAGCATCGATTGCCTTCGCCTCAAAGCGACCACCGCGTTCCCGCAGTCCGACCACTGCTTGCTTGCCAGCCGGTCCACTCCCCAATCCCTTCTTCTTGCTGGCATGCCGGTTAATCTCCTTGCCACCGATATACACTTCGTCTACTTCGACCGCGCCCGCAAGTGCAGACGCGGCTCCAACAACGCAGCCTGTGCAACATATACCAGGCCGTGTTCTACGTAACGCCCAATTCCTTCGATAGCTGTACGCTGGATATGCCCTTGCGCGCCGTCAAGAGCAGGTACGCGGCATAAAGCCACTTGCGCACGTCCACCTTCGCGTATTCCAGCGGCGTACCCGTGAACGCCGTGAAGTATTTCCGACAGGCACCGCACCAATAGCGGCCAATGTACTTCTTCTGAGGCGTAATGCGGTCACCGGAATTGCAGCGCACTCACACGGGATCATTATCCCAGCGGAGACACTCGAAGTACCGGATCGCGGATTCACGCGTGGGATAGCGCTGCATGAGTTCGAAAAGTGAAAGCGTAGTGACACGTCCAGGATCGCGCATGGCATTGTCTTTTGATTGACTGTAACCTGCGAAATTCCAAGGACCATGTCAACTTTCGTTTCAATTTTTTGTGGAAATGTGTTGAAATAATGTGGAATGCATACAAACAGAAGGTTGACTTTGTCATATAATTATCGTACAGAGATTAAGACGAGAGCAAACCTCCTGATGGCGATTTCCATTTTTTCTGCAGCGGAGTACCTCTGTGAGCTCTCGGATTGGGGCTTGTCGAATTTGAAGCTGCAAAAGTTACTATATTTTGCCCAAATGGTCGCTCTGGGCGCGTATGACGAAGAACTCGTGAGCGAAGACTTTCAGGCGTGGGCACTTGGCCCGGTGAACAATGACTTGTACCATGAAGTCAAAATATACGGGTCGGCCCCTGTAGGATCCCTGCCTGCAATAGTTGACCCCACTCCTTCGGGGCTTTCGAGGCGCCTGCTTGATCAGGCGCTGCGCTCTATGGGAAACAAATCTGTTGGAGAACTAATACGTATTTCGCATTGGCCACAGGGAGCCTGGGCCAAAAATTACGTTCGGGGGGAAAAACACAAAGTGATTCCCAAGGCGGACATGGCTGAGGAATACCATAGGCGCAGGAAGCTCTTGAGCGCGTCTGAGAATGCCGAGGATTAGAGTTACGCCCTCTGAACTGTCCGCGATTTTTGACGCGATTGGACAACTCCCAGATGTCCCCGCGGTTACTGAAGGCGACGATTGGGTTGAGGACATAGCGGCCGAAAACCAAGATTTGGCAGGAGAGAAAGCTCGTAAAGAAAGGCAGAAAAACGACGAGAGGTTCAGGTATGCCAAAATATTTGTGCGGCTTTCTACGTATTGGCTTGGCTTCATTGCATTGGTTATTGTCTCCCATGGCTTGGACTTTATCCCGTTTTCGTTGAGCGACACGATTCTTGGCATACTACTCGGCACGACCACATTGAACGTTCTAGGACCTTATTTCTGGATTGCAAAATACCTGTTCAACGGTAAGGGAGGTAAGCGCTGAACTCCTGTCAACTCTACTACGTAAGTCCCATTTTTTCATGTGTCCCTAGAACTAATGGTTCGACCCAGATCGGGCAGTTGCAGGTTAAGATCAGATTTGCTGTTCTTGATAATGAAAGCCAGCAACGCGTCTCTAACATATTTCAACATGCTGTGATGTTCGAGATATGAATTGAATAACTTTTGTTGATCAGGCGATTTACCGTGACGAATCTCGTCTGCATATGCTTTTATGACTTTAATTTCTGATTCCCTAGTTCCCAGTGATTCGTGCATCTTCGTCCAAGCTCTAGCGGAATTCTTCTTCTCACAATCATCACTGAAATGATGCGACAGGGTCTCCAGTGCCCGATACAAATAGAATGAGGCGTCTGGTGTGAAGTTCAGGGCTGTCACATAATCGTGCAGGGCCCCTTGAAAGTTCTCGTTCGTAATTGATAATTCTCTAACGATTTTGGCAATTTCTTTCGCGTTCTCAAATCCCAGATCCTCACCATGAAATCCAAACCCGGGCTTTGGTCCCAATTTTCGTATACAACCGGTAGAGTCTTCAATTGTGGAAATTCGTGTTGAGTACGAGGCCCCTTCTACGAAACCGATTACTGAAAGCGACCTCTGGGCACTTTCTTGAGCTTCTCTTGCCACTAAATCACGCATCGCACGAGGATCAATATCTGTATAGTCAACGGGTCCTTCCAGCTCTACGAGTACTTTTGAACACCGAATTGTAGTGGTTACGATCCAGTCACCTTGCCTCTCCTTAAGTGGAGCTTCGCGCATTCCTAACCCATAGTCGTTAGGAATCAGGTCACCTGTGCATATGAAGCGTTCTCGCTGCATTATTCTGAATGCTGTTTCAGTGATTGAGAATTGCCTAGCAGTTCCCCGAAGATACTCCTCTAAGAAGCATGATTTTTGGGAGGGCGTCCATGCAGTAGTACACATTGATGCGGTATCCCGTTGTTGTACTTCTTTCGAGCCGTCTAATACCGAAGCGATCCTCGCACATTCACTCCAATATCTCCCAGTACAGCTGCGCGGCTGTGTGCCAAACCAAAGACCGAGAACGTCAACCCTCCGATAATGGAACTCACCACCCAACCGGTACATCGTCCCCTGAGTTAACTGGGTGCCCCCCATGATGGACCGCGCTGTGCCATCCCTCCACGGAACGCCATATCCCAACTCCAACTCGGTCCGGTGAGCGTTCCCCCGAGCGGTACCACATCCAGAATCGTCTGCTGACCATACACCGACATCCCCTGACCCCGTCCCCACGATGGACGCACCCGCACACACCATCAACCCCTCCGATCTACTGCCCACCTGCAATGACCCCGAGAGCCCCACTCCGTGAATCTGTCTGCCGTATGCATCACCAGCCCCTGCGTGGCACATCTGCCTTGAAGCGCCACACCGGATAGGCGACCCGTATCCCCCCGCCAAACTCCAAACCAACGCCGGTCTCCGCACTCCCACCATTGCTGCGCACATTCGCCTCCACATACGGACGAAGCCCATCACGGATCCGTGCATTGGCTTCCACACCTGCCCAAACCCGGTACACCTCTGTCCTCACATCATGATCCTTCAGCTCTGCATCCGTCACCAGCACATCTCCATGGTAGTTGAGCCCGATGGCTCCACCAGACACCCACGTCCCTCGAACCCCCATCGCACCAAACCTAGACACCAGGTCTCCTTTCAGCTGCAGCACCTCTGCCTGCCCGCGCCCCATCCCTGCACTCAACCATACATCCCACCCCATGCGCGTATACGACACATACGGATAGAGGCCTGTCAACCCCGCGGTGATCTCTCCAGATTGCTGTACCACCTCAAACGATCCATCTCCCTGACTGTGCACCAGAAGCACCCCTGCCAACCAACCTCCCCGCCAGCGGTAGTCCGCTCCCAGCATCTCCGTTGTCACCTCTCCACGAAGCGTCAACCCATCGCCATTGTGACCATTGAACCGCTGGAATGCCCCCCGCCCCCATACGCTGAACGCCCACTGTAGGAGGTCACCGACATGCGGCAATCCGCCAACAGCTCGCTGCCCCGCTTCGTTGCACGCCCCCCTCCAACGAAACTATTAACTTGAATTCTAATTGACGCTGAACACCAGAACGCGATGGCCTGCTGCGGGTCTCCGAACTCGCGGCTACCCAGATCTTCGACGAGCAACAATGGGCTCCTTGCGCCCGCTCCCGAAAGCTTTCCTGCGGAGGCGGAGCACCGGTGCGGCCTGCTTTCGTTTGTACTCGGTCCGGTCTACCATGAGCATGATAGGCTCAACCAGAGCTTTTGAGTATCCGGTCTGTGCGATTATTTCGTCAATACTTTGTTGCCTTTCGATATAACCTTTGAGGACCTCGTCAAGTATCCCGTACGGTGGCAAAGAATCCTGGTCTACTTGATTTGGTCGCAGTTCGGCGGACGGCGGTTTGGTGATCGAGGATTCCGGGATAAACTCACCGGACGCGTTTATCAGTCTGGCCAACTCATAAACCTCGGTTTTGTAGAGATCTCCGAGAACAGAAAGTCCTCCGTTCATATCGCCATAAAGAGTTGCATACCCTGTGGCAAGTTCGCTTTTATTGCCGGTGGCGAGCACCAACCCATTGAATTTGTTGGCAAAGGCCATGAGCAGGGTTCCCCGTGTGCGGGCCTGAATATTTTCTTCCGCAACACCTGAGCCCAAGCCTGAAAATTGGTCTTTCAACGCATTGTTGAACGCATGGATGACACTGTGAATCGGGATTGTACGCAACTCGATTCCTAGGTTTGAGGCGAGTTGGCTCGCGTCTTCCAGTGACCCACTCGAAGAGTATTCTGAGGGCATAGCTACACCAACCACACGCTTTGGTCCAAGAGCCTGTACTGCAAGCGCAGCAGTCACTGCAGAGTCTATGCCACCACTCAACCCAATAAATACCTGCTTAAAAATACCGGTTTTTTCTACGTAATCCAGAATTCCCAGCTTCAGCGCTTCCAGTACTTGTTGTGTAGGGGATGTGGAGATTGGTTCTGAGAATGATAGAGAGCTGGAATCCCATATGAGCAGTGTTTCTTCAAAAGGTGCAGCTTCCAACATCTGGCCGTTCAAAATTACGCAGCTTCGCCCGTCAAAGATCAGGCCTGTATTGGCACCAACCAGATTAGTGAAGACATAGGGTCGGCCATACCGTTGCCAGACGGTCTCCATGAGCTCATACCGATCAAGATGTTTATCAATGGCAAATGGAGAAGCACAGAGGTTGATAAAAAGATCAGGGGCTTGACTAGCGAGGGTGGCGATGGGATCGTGTGTGTAAAGCCGACGGCCAGACTCCCGTACGTTCCACAGATCTTCGCAAATATGTACGCCCAGCTTAAGACCTCGCCAGTGAAGCACAGTGGGCTCTGTGTTCGGAGCAAAATATCGCTGCTCATCGAACACGTCATAAGTCGGTAGAAGCTGCTTATGGCATACCCCCGCACAATCACCATTCTCGTACAAGTAGGCCGCATTGTAGAGAGGTTTCCCGTGTCCCGGGTTACGGGCCAGCCCTCCCAGAAGCACACCCAGATCGGCAGGAAGCGTCTGTACAAGGTTCTCCCGTATTTTTTGTTCGCGCACAACAAAATCCTCGGATTCCAACAAATCCAGCGGAGGATACCCTGTGAGCGTAAGTTCTGGAAAAACCACAAGGCTTGCACCTAGGTCCCGGGCTTTTCGGCAATAATCCGACACCTTGTTTGCGTTCCCGCGTAAATCGCCAACGATCGTGTTTATTTGTGCCAATGCCAACTTCATGCAGGATCCAGTGAAAACAGCTAAGTCGTATTTTCCGGAAAACACAATTTAATTCTCGGGCAAACACTAGATATCAACCTGCCGTAGATCACGGTTCGACCCGTCCAAATTGGTTTTACCGCAATTCGTGCGGAAGGATTAAATTTGGGCTCCACCAATCTTGAATTGCGTACACGGGCTTAACTTGGAAAGGTTGCCCTCAGACTGTTACGGATGAACATCGTGGCTATAGCCTACAAACCACTTCGTCACTCGACATCTACGAAATCGGCGCCAGCTACCCAAATCCACAAGTGGTCCTAGGCCTCAGTAGTTTCTGTGACCCTTCTTCTTGGTGCTACGTCAAAAATCAACCGAGTATACCACGACCATATACTCACCGGATTCACTACGCAGGGTACCGTAAGCCAGTGCGTTGGCGGTATCAATCACGTACAATGTCAGGGTTCTTGGAAGCAGAACCTGACCGATCATCCTGCCTTCAGGATCAAGCACTTGCCACCGTGCTTCGCTGGCGGGGGCCTCAACGTAGTCTTTGATCCAGATGTTATCCTGATCATCAATTACGAAACTCCTATACGCAGGCTTGAACTCAGGGTACATCTTGCGAGCTTCCGCGTCTAACCGCGCGGGGATATCGTCGCGTGTCAAGGGCACAGGATCGTGGGGCCACCGGATAGTTCGGACCGTATCACCGGCCAGTGATGTCACCAAGATGTCAATTTCCGCATTCCAACCCGAGTAGAGAAGCTGACTAGCACTCAATCTGAACACCGGGTAACGGGCAAACTTGATTGTCTGCACGACTGGGCCGCGATCAGGGCTGAGACGAACATACATCTCCAAGGACGGCAAGCAAGCGAGTTCGCGGATACGCTCACCCGCCCAAGACGTAAGAAAGACGT
Organism: Rhodothermaceae bacterium bin80; assembly: GCA_002238805.1. Taxonomy (GTDB): domain Bacteria; phylum Bacteroidota; class Rhodothermia; order Rhodothermales; family Bin80; genus Bin80. The sequence goes on from MPNB01000065.1 coordinate 17,121, forward strand.
AACTGTGTCGGGGCTTCCCTACGTTTTCGGGTCGTATCCCCGTGCCGTACCGCATGATGGGGCCATGATCGGAAACCCCTACGACTGATGTGACGGCTCCCCCGTCGTCTCTGTCGTATGGGAATCGAATCTGGCGCACATACGTGAAGTCTGTTGGATCGTACACACGCAAGATTCTTTTCTCCCAATCCATAACGTAGACTGAGTCGGATGGGCCCACATCCACATCACCCACAGAGACATATTCTCCTGGACCCTCACCCACCCCACCGACAGAACCGAGCCATTCTCCGTCCACCGAGAAAACAGCTACCGAAGGTGGTTGGTGGTCTGCAATTAGGATTCTATCCTTAGAATCCACAGCCAAGTCCACGATTCGACCGAACAGGTAGGCGTTTTCGTCCGTGTCCTCACCTAGGCGAAGAATTTCGGTGAATGCTATTTCTGCCTCCTCTACACGAGGCTGCCCGAATAAAGTGCTGCTGGGCAGCACCGTGATGAAGAAGACGGTCAGCGCTACTTGGATTATCCTCCGACTGCTGGCACAAACCCTTACTGGTCGCCATTCTAGGAGTCGGGGAGCTTTCTCTGCACAATGGCACAGATTGAGTAGAAAACGAACACGCGTATCGCTCTCCTCGGCACGACACGATGTCAGGAACGGCCCAACCAGAATCCCTAACCTATGAATTGAGTTCCATTTCATCTAAACGTACAAATTACGCCTAATTAGCCCGATACGCCCCAACATTCGCTGAAACAAGCCCTGAGTCTAAAAGAATCCCCGAGACATCGAAAATAGGCCAACTAATCCAGAGTACGGCTGAAATCCTACTGAACCCCTCCTGAAACACGTTAAACTGACCTATATTTAATTTCGGACAAACACTAGACAATACGACAGTCAGCGATGCATTATCCCCTCAGAGACATGAAAACGCAAATAGGCTTATTGTTCGTTGCCGCCGGGCTGTTTACCTGCGGCTTGGTACACGCACAAGAAATCACCGCATTCACCAATGTGACAGTGCTTCCTATGGACAGCGATCGGACGTTGGAAGCACATACAGTCCTTGTTGAGGGCGATCGCATTGTGACTGTTGGATCAGATGTTGAGGTGCCACTCGGGGCGCAGATGATTGATGGTACAGGCAAATTTCTTATGCCGGGCCTTGCAGAAATGCATGGTCACATACCACGACCGGACCAGCCTGAGCAGTACACCGAAGATGTGCTTTTTCTGTATGTGGCCAACGGAATTACGACCGTTCGGGGAATGCTTGGTGCCCCTGGACAGCTGGGACTTAAACAGCGTACAAACGATAGCGAACTTATCGCACCTACACTCTATTTGGCCGGTCCCAGTTTTAACGGTAACACTGTGAACTCACCGGAGCAGGCCGTCGCAATGGTGCGCGCACAGGTGAAAGAAGGCTGGGATCTGCTGAAAGTGCTTACTGGCATGACGAAGGCCGAATTTGATGCCATGGCACGTACAGCGGCCGAAGAAGGGATTCGTTTTGGTGGCCATGTGCCTGCGGATGTGGGATTGATGCACGCACTGAATATGGGACAGGAGACCTTCGATCATGTGGACGGCTATGTAGAATACATCCGTGCACAGGACCGCCCAGAGACCGAAGCACTGGAAGATGCTATTGCGCTCACCAAAGAAAAGGGCGGCTGGATCGTGCCGACCATGGCACTTTGGGAAGTCCTGTATGGGGTCATTGATTTGGAAGACCTGCGGGCGTACGATGAATTGAAGTATATGCCGCCGACGGTTGTGGGCAATTGGTTTCGTTCAGTTGAGAGGTGGCAGAATAACCCCCAATATGACAGAGCCGCGGCTTTGGATTTAATTCATACCCGCATGCGCGTGTTGCGCGCACTGCACGAGGCAGATGTGCGTATCCTTATGGGTACCGATTCCCCGCAATTCTTTAGTGTACCCGGATTCTCTTTGCATCGCGAACTTGAACGTATGGTAGATGCGGGAATGTCCAACTATGCGATCCTTCATTCAGGTACACGGGCTGTAGGTGAATATTTTGCAAACGAAGACACATTTGGAACCATCAGCGAGGGCGCACGGGCCGACCTGTTGCTAGTGGATGGCAACCCCCTTGAGGACCTCTCGCACCTGCAGGAGCTGTCCGGGGTTATGGTGCGTGGTAACTGGTACGCCCATACATTGCTGGACGAGCACCTGGAAAGCATTGCGGAAGCCCATCGTAACTCTAACTGATTTTTATGCGAGGTACTGGCTTCCTGTTAGTTCTTCTGGGCTGGACCCCCTTGGTTACACAAGCCCAAGACGCGGATGCTCTGCTGAATGAGGGAAAGTATCAAGAGGCGCGTGCAGCCTTCTCGGATAGCCTGTATGGTGTCAATATCGAGGGATATTTCGAGACCTACCTTCAAACCGGAGCTTTTGAAGCGGGACTTCGGAGGGCTCAGCAAATGCTTCGCAATACGTCCCAGCCGGAGTACGTGAACTATGCCATTGGCCGGCTACACAAAGTCACAGGCAATTGGGCTGAAGCTGGGGCGGCCTATTTAGCATCGATTCAGGCCAAGAACGACTATTGGCTCGCAGGTCTGGAGCTCGCGGAATTGTACCAACAACAAGGCAATTCGCGTCAGGCAGAGCGCCTGTATTCAGTGATTAACGCTCGACTGAGACAAGGGGGATTCACCACGGCCCAGGACCTCGCAGTTGGAGCACGGGCTGCGATGCGCCTCGGAGACTACCACGAGGCCAATGAAGCCTTCTCAACGGCGCTTCGTCTAGATACAGATAACGTTCAAATAATACTGTGGCATGGAGATCTGTACAGGATCACCCATGACGAAGCATTCGCGAAGGATCTTTACGAAAAAGCTTTAGGAATAAATTCACGACGCGCTGAAATCTATGTGAAGCTAGCTGCGGTCACTGGATCATATGCTCAGAAGGAGGATCTTGCTGAACAGGCACTGCGGGTAACAGACGATTTTGTACCGGCACTGGCGCTTAAGGCTAAATTGCACTTGTTGGATGGAAATTATGCCGAAGCTGCAACCGTCGCGCGTGAGGCACTGGATCAAAATTTGGGGAGTATGGAGGCATGGGCGCATTACGCTGCTGCACAACATGTGCAGGGCGAAACTGAAGCCGTGAATCAAGCAGAGACCGCCGTTCTCGAGCTCACTACCCGGCCCACGTCCTTCTATCGCATGATTAGTGAGGATTTAGCGTTACGGTTCAGGTATCCTGATGCCGCCACGTACGCGCAAAAAGCAGTCCAGTCAGATCCCGGGAATGCTGCTGCGAACGCAGTCTATGCAACGGCACTCATGCGCCTAGGAGAAGTAGAGTCAGCGCGCGCATACATGGAGCGCAGCTATGATCGGGATGCCTTCAACTTGTATGCTGCCAATACTTTAAGCCTGTTGGATGCGCTGGATGAATTTGCTACACTGACAAGTCAGCATTTTACGCTTCGCATTCACGCGGATGAGCGGGATGTATTGGGTCCCGTTATGTTGCGCGAAGCTGAAAAGGCTTACGAAGTTCTGCAGAGATACTACGGATACGAACCCGAGGACCGGATCCTGCTGGAAGCTTATAATGATGCGGACGATTTTGCAGTTCGTGTAGCAGGTGTACCACATATTGGTCTGCTAGGCGTGTGTTTTGGTGATGTTGTGGCCATGAACACACCCGCTGCGAGATCAGAAGCACGCTATAACTGGGCCCGCACACTCTGGCATGAGTTGGCACACACAATGGCCATCGGGCTGAGTAATTATCGGGTACCAAGATGGTTGACCGAAGGCCTGTCAGTCTACGAGGAAGTACGTGCGAACCCGGCTTGGAAACGTGATTTGGAGCTCCAGTTCTTTACCGCGTACGATCAGGACCGACTACACCGCCTGGAGGAAATTGACCGGGGCTTTACACGTCCGACATTCCAGGGACAGGTCCTTTTGAGTTATTACCACGCTTATCGAGTCATCGAATTTGTCGTTGCCGAATATGGATTTGATGCAATAACGAGCTTACTGAAGTCTCTAGCTAGCGGGCAAACAGAAACCGCAGCAATACAAAATGTGTTAGGCGTATCGCGTGAGGCACTGGATGCAGCGTTTAGGGTGCACCTGGATCAGGAACGGGATCGACTGGATCCTGTACTCCGGGGATGGCCCGATATGCTGACCGAAGAACTGCACGGTGGAAACCTGCGGGAGTATCTGGCCGGCAGAGGTGAAGGCTCTTTCTATGATCTTTTGACCGAGGGGGAAGAAGCCCTTGAAGAGGGCAACCTCAACGCCGCCGAATCTGCATATCGCATGGCTCTGGATATCTATTCGGGCTACACCGGCCCAGGCAGCCCTCATGAAGGTTTGGCAGAAGTGTATCGGCGGCGGGGACAGATTACTGAACTCGCTCAGGTCCTCCAGGATCACCTCGCAGGGTATCCCTACGGGGATACACAGGCAATAGAGCTGGCAGGTATCTTACTGCAGCGCGCGGATACGACACGAGCCGTGAGCTACCTGATGCGTTCGCGCTACACCCAGCCCTATGACGTGAAGGTTCTCGGACAATTGGCTGAACTGTATGCCGATTTGGGCCAATATGCGCAAGCGGTAGAAATGCGACGGGCAATATTAGCTCTGGATCCGGTAAATCGCGCAGAGGCACAATTCGCACTTGCTACCAGTCTGTATCACAACCGACAAATGACCGAAGCAAAACGGGCAATACTTCAGTCGTTGGAAATTGCACCGGGTTACCGCGAAGCACAAAGATTGTTACTGAAAATAGTGGACGGAGATGGGTAGATGCATACAGACCATCATAGTAATGATGGTACTGGTCTTGTGCGGCACAGAAGTCATGGCGCAGGCCGACTATGGCTTTCGGTTTGTACGCGTGCGATATGAGATACCGGGGATGGGCGGGCGTGGTCAGGGATGGGGTCGGGGCGGCGGACCGATGTGGGCACATGATTACCCGGTCGCTGAGCAAAACTTTTACATCGCACTCAAGCGCACCACCACTATTCATGTCGAAGAGCCATATCTGGTGCTGAATCTCATGGATCCGCAAATCTTTGAACACCCAATTCTATATCTCTGCGAGCCTGGGTATTGGCAGATAGCAGATGAGGAGGTTGAGCAGCTGAGGGAGTACTTGAACAGGGGTGGATTCCTGCTTTTTGATGATTTCCGGGGGGACTATGAGTGGTATAATCTCTATGAGCAAATGCAGCGTGTGCTCCCGGGTCGTGAGCCGATGGAGCTTCCAGCGACACATCCAATATGGAGTATATACTTTGATGTTGACCCGGTTGCAGCCCCTTCACTGGTGAGCGGGTATCGGGGATCTATTACCGAGGATCGATACATGGGGTACTTTGACGACAATGGTCGTCTTATGGCACTGGCGAATCATAACCAGGATATTGGAGATGGCTGGGAATACCCTGATCGGGATTTTGAGAACGCATCCACAATAAGCTTTCAAATGGGTATCAACTTTGTAATGTATGCGCTCACACACTGATCTGACGGCACACGGGCAACCAGCCGCATTTTATTCCGTAGCCGGTATTACGGCTTCACTTAGACTGTAATTGTTTTGACAGCTTTAGAGGGGGAATTATATACGAAAGTGCCACGATTGTTGTTGATTTTCGGAACTTTCCTGTAAGTTTTACGCATACAATATCGACAAAAGGATAGATAATTATGAACGGTCCGGGCAAATACTTTCGCAAGGGTATAACACTCAAAGAGATATTCAAATTCTTTCCTGATGATGCGACTGCGGAGAAGTGGTTCATCGAGAAACATTGGGGTAAGAATCCTGTGTGCCCGCACTGTCACTTTTAGACGCGGGTTAGCCCTGCCCTGTCTATTGACTAGGGACCTAACAACGGCTTATATATTGTTTAACTTAGCGATATGCAAACACAGTCAACGATACTTACCGTCCTTCGCAATGCTCTTCCGTCCTTGTCGGCAACGGTGTCGGCTCATCAGGACAAGAGTCGTCGGGCTTTGGGCCGGATTGTATGTGAGCAGTTCAATTTTGTAAATGCGCGGGGCGGCGCCCGTCTTTCGGGTT
>MPNB01000192.1 GCA_002238805.1 Rhodothermaceae bacterium bin80
TTCAATGCAAGTGTTTTGTTCATTGTCGGGTTCCTCGTGTCAAGTCTTCTTCGGGGATTAAGACCATTCAGATTCCCTGGGCGGATGCATCAAGCCGGGTGACGTATTCCTTGGAGCGGTGGGCGATTGATTTGTTGAAGGCGACGAAGAACCAAACCAAAACGGCAAAGCTGCTACGGTGCGGATTTAACCAACTCAACCGGATAATGCATCGTAGTGTTGAACGGGGTCTTCATCGGCGATCCCTGCAGGGAATTCAGCATGTGAGCGTGGATGAGAAGGCGCTAAAGCGGAATCATGTGTATGCGACTATCGTGAGTGATTCTGCGCGTGGCGTGGTCATTGATGTGGGCGAGGGGCGGACCAAAAAAGGCACCATTGCGCTGTTAGAGCGCATTTTTGCGGAGATCAAGGGCGCTGTGGAAACGATCACGACCGATATGTGGAAGGCCTATATTAAGGCCGTTAAGACGGTATTTCCCAACGGGACACTGATTCATGATCGCTTTCATTTAATCCAGTATCTCAATAAAGCAATCAACCGAGTTCGGCGGCGGGAAGTGAAGATCCATCCAGAATTGAAAGGCAGTCGCTATGCGCTTTTGAAGAATGAACACAATCGCACCAAAAAACAAGACGAGATCTTCAACGTCATCCAGGAGGCCAACCTCCAGGTCAGTCTTGCCTGGCGGTTACGCGAAGAATTCAAGGGAATCTTTGAATGTAAATCCTTCGCCGAAGCGAAGAAGTACTTTGAACTCTGGCTCGCCAGTGTTCAGGAAACGGCGGTGCAGGAAGTGATCCATATCGCAGAGATGTTTCAGCGACACTTTGACGGAGTTTGTAACGCACTGTGCCATAAACAGTCCAACGCCAAAGCAGAGCGAATCAATGGCAAAATTCAAGAAGTAAAAACCATCGGCAGGGGGTACAGAAAATTCGAAAACTTTAGAATCGCGATTCTCTTTTTCTGCGGAGGCCTAGACCTTTATCCACAACATTCGGGGTAGAACC
>MPNB01000066.1 GCA_002238805.1 Rhodothermaceae bacterium bin80
GAGAGACCGAAAGAAGCGCGGAGATAGCCGTCCCAAGACCTTTGATTTTCTGGGTTTCACACATTATTGTCGTAAGACACGGAAAGGACATTTCGGGTTAGGACGCAAGCCAATCGCGAAGCGCATGACGCGTTTTGTGAAACGTATCTATACGAAGCTCCGGCAACGGATGCACCAACCGGTGCACCAGACGGGGAAATGGCTTGGACAGGTGCTCAATGGATGGCTGAATTACTATTCAGTTCCATGGAGTATGCCGTCTCTACGGAGGTGCTACAAGTGCTTGAAGTGGGTCTGGCTGCGCGTACTACGTCGACGATCCCAACGGGATCAAACGACGTGGGAGCAACTGGAAACATTGGTAGAGCGCTATTGGCCGAAACTGAGGATCCGCCACGACTGGCCGACAAGACGATTCACCGTCACGCATGCGAGTGCAACCCAAGGGAGGAGCCGGATGCGTTAACGCGCACGTCCGGATCTGTGCGGGGGGCCCGAGGAAACTCGGGTCCCTACCGTCATCCTCGAAACGGTCAATGTGAGTGTCGACCTTCCGTTGATATGGGGAAGACTGGCACGTCTTGGGAAGCGAGCGACAAGGGCACCAAGAGGGCTCACCGGGGTATTGGCGCTGGCACGCATGGAAGATCAGGGAAGTAGCAACACGGGAAGCCCTGTCGGTGCTGAGGCACACGGCAACCGGAACTCCGTAAGGAGCAGGCCGGGCCGTCAGGGTGGCGGAGTGGTCCGTAGTACCGGAGACGCGGGGTAACGCCCGTTGAGGAAAGGGACCGCAGGGCTGGAGGGCAGATAATAAGGACAAAGGGCACCGGAAAATGGCAAGGCCTAACATCTGGAAAAAATGTCAGTGCGTCCGGCATCTGCACATGCATAAGTGAAGGGATCGTCAAAGCGACGGTGCTGGCGGGGCGTAGCGAGGCCCGTCCGCATGCCATGCGAAGTTGGTCTGTCCGCAGGCAATGTGCCTTTGTGTGCGTAGAGGGCAGGACTGTACTGAAGCATGGTAATCCGAGTACGAGCCGCATCATCCACCTGGAGAGCCGGGTGCGGGAAACCCGCACGCCCGGTTCGGAGAGCAGGGGGCCGGAGACGACTCATGGGAGCCTGACTGAGGGCCAGCGCGAAAGCGATGGAATTACCATAGGACCCTAAGAGCACCGCGCCGGCCTCCCGACTCTACATAATACGGCAATCAGTTGAGCGAAATCCGACTGAAATGCTAATACAGTGTATGAAATCGTGGTGATTTCGTGCATCAACATTGGTTAATCCAATGGAGATAACGTCCTCAGTGGCTTAACGATCTTACACGTCTGGAAGGCCCTTGGGGAAATGCGTGCATATTCAGAATACGCTATACACCATTGCAACCCTTCTCTACAAGATCTATTATATCTATACCAGTGCCATCAAGTGACCGGCACTTCACGAACCAAGCGAAGCGCTGACAAAGAACGGTCATTTTCTAAACCAGAAGGACGAACAGAGGATCTGTGATCACACGCATGAACTTTTAGAGGCGGGCACTCATCGTGCACAGGCAGCAATTGGCGATGTCCCAGGTACTCAGAATACAACAATCAAGGGAGGAAGCATGCAGGTCTGGTGAGGCGAGTCATGCTCAGGTGAAGCGGGGAATCGCTTCGGTTTAGCCAGGAAATAAGCGCAACGCGGCGAACAGGATCCCCATGCCACTGAAAAACGTCACAACCATCCAACGTACAAGTCGAATTTCGAGAGCGCTTATTTTAGTATTCATGTCGCCGCGCAGATTACTTCCCATGGTATTCATGTCGCCACGCAACTCACTTATTTCGCCGCGCAGATTACCTCCCATGGTATTCATGTCGCCGCGCAGATTACTTCCCATGGTATTCATGTCGCCACGCAACTCACTTATTTCGCCGCGCAGATTACCTCCCATGGTATTCATGTCGCCGCGCAACTCACTTATTTCGCCGCGCAGATTACTTCCCATGGTATTCATGTCGCCGCGCAACTCACTTATTTCGCCGCGCACAGTTTGGATTTGGCTAACCACAAAATCCTTGGTCGCGAGATCCTGTTGTTGTTCTTCGGTGACATCCGCAAAGACATTTGTAAGGGCCTCAGCTTGTTGGTTGTCAAATCCTGAACTGGAGAGCTTGTGAGCAATCGCAAGAGTGTTTATCATGGCTTCACAAAAGCACTTGTTACCTCTAAGCAATTCTACATTCGTCCAGAGTTATTGGTTTCCCGCTTCCCCCTGGAGGCAGTGCAGCACCTCAGAATGTGCCGTCACGGTTAGTCTGCTCACCTGGTATGGCGAGTGCGAGGATCACGTACGATGCTATTCCGAGTATGGCGAATGCGAGGGTCACCTGCGATACTATTCCGAGCGCAAAAAACGGAATAATTGTGAGGTAAAGCAATCGCAATAGTCCCACAGGAACTTGGAAACGCTCCGCCAAACCACGACAGACGCCGAACAACCAGCGTCGCTTGCGGGGTCGAACGAGGGGTCTGGAAGAGAAGAGACGTGAACGGCGCGTTCGCTTTGGGCGGAGGGCTTTGACAGTAGCAATGGTCATGAAAAAAATTGCTGCAAAGGGGACGGCTTGGCCTAATCCACTCATGAATCCACTTCCAAGAATACCTATTTCCGAAAGTAGGTAGAGAAAATTTCCGGCCAAGAGTGCACCACTACCAACGAGGTACCAGTTGATCTTGAACGCGGGTCGTGCCTCTGACTCGAAGAGCATCTCTTCGAGTGCCTCACTGGAGCGGGTACTGAGATCCAGTTCCGATACGTCGGATTTAGTTGCCACTACTCGTTGGGTATGATAAACATCGCTGCAATATAACCAAGAAAGACCGCACCGGCTGTGAAAAAACTAGCCACAACAACCCCTATGCGTAGCCATGTAAGATCTAGGCCATAGTGTCTTGCAAGGCCGGAGAGAACACCCCCAACCATTTTATCAGATTGAGAGCGGGTTAAGCGTCCATGGTTGTAACTCATTGTAGTTCTATACTGTTTGATAAGGTGTGCAACAGCGGTTTTGTTGGCAATGCACTTTATCTAAACTACGACGCATTCAATATTCTGGTTGCACGTGTCGGCTGCAGTTTCGGTTTTTGTGCTTACAGACTGAACCTTAGTAAGTACATATGTTTCTCCAAGTTGAGGTCGCTGCAACGGGTGGGCCGTTCACACTCACGGAGTCAACCGACACGCTGATTGAACACTTGTCGTGCGCGGTTGATGGTTGCCCAGGATCAATAGAATCTGGAACAAGCTGTCCATGCGACATATGCAAACGGATATCGGATTATTTCTATGACCCAGTGTCTGGTTTTTCAGCATCATCAGGAGGGCGCATAAGTATTGCCAGAACGAGGTAGACTATCGGAGGGATGGATCCTGCGGTAAAGACGGTGCTCAGGATAAAAATTAATCGTAGTACAGTCACGTCCACATTGATGTGTGAAGCAAGTCCTGCACATACACCAGCTAACCACTTGTCACGCGATTTAGCCGGGAGGTTCCACTTCGATGTGAGTGATTGTGGCGGGGTAGAAGCCTTTGTGTTCTCGTTTGTACTGCGCTCTTTTTTCTTTTTTTGTTTGCGTTCTCGTTTCTTCTTTGTCGCGCGTACTTTTCGTTTTCGGCGCACTTTTTGTTTTCTGGGTATCAGGCCGAACAGCAGGACTAACAGTATTCCGACAAGTGGAAATACTATAAAGGCCTCTTGAAGACCACTTCCCGGCAGAAGACCAACTTGTTGCAGGATGTACAGAAAAACCATGCCGATCAGTCCCACACCTGCGATGGTTGGCAGGTTAACGGCGCCGCCCGGTTTTGGAGTAGCTTCTTCAAAGAAGAACTCCTCGAGGTCAGAGTCGGTCAGGTTTCCATATCCGGGCTCTTCTTTCAGATCCTGGAGCTCAACATCCTTTTTAGTTTTCGTTCGCATTTATTGCTGGCGGAGCTTAAGCACACTGGAGGCAGTAACGATATAGTTAACGGGTACATCGTGTGGATCAGCCGGAAGATGATCCAATAAACAATCGTCAATTACCATGCCAAGCTTAAACGAATCAACATGCTCAAACAGTGCATCGTAGAATCCTCCACCATAACCAATCCGGTGTCCTGAGATATCAAACCCGAGACCTGGAACAACGACTAGGTCGATGTCTTCTGCTGGAATATTTGAACGGCTTGCCGGCTCAGATATGTTCCATCGGTTTACTACAAAGTTGCGTTCATGATCGAAGCACCCCCAGTGCATACGAGGGCGCTTCGAGTATGGTTCAATAATGGGTAACAGTACAGTACATCCTCGTGCATGTAGCCAGCAATTGAGGGGGCGGATATCAATTTCACGCGTTTCAATTTTTGGCCAGTACGACAGTACGGTTCGTGCTTCCAGTAACTGTGGTACAGACGCTGCTCGCGCAACAATTCGTCGACATTCAGAGCGATATTTCTCCTCTGTCAGGCATTGTCGTGCATCGCGGCAGCGAGTGCGTATCGTGGGTTTACTGAGCATCATCAATTAATTGATGCAGATCAATAGAAAATACGTGGAAAACATTCACGTAGATACACTTAAATGATCAAGTAAGCCGCAAAGTCGTTAACGTATGCTGTTTTCCGTAAACTTGCTGCTTTACCCGGGTTTCAGTGTTAGAAAACGTTCATGTTTGAGAATCTCTCCCAACGGTTAGAAGGGGCTATTAAGGACCTTACCGGTCGAGGCCGTATTACCGAGGCCAACGTCGCAGAGTCGATGCGGGGCATACGCCGTGCTCTCCTGGAAGCGGACGTGAACTACCAAGTTGCCCGTACCTTCGCCAACAGTGTTCAGGAGAAGGCGCTCGGCGAACGGGTTCTACGCTCTGTAGAACCGGGGCAGATGATCGTTAAGATTGTCTACGACGAGCTTGTCCGGCTCTTGGGAGGAGACGCCGCCGGCATTGATCTGGGAAGTAGTCCTCCAGCAGTCATATTAATTGCTGGTCTCCAGGGATCAGGTAAGACGACGTTCAGTGCAAAACTTGCCCTGCATCTCAAATCTAGAGGGCGTGTTCCGATGCTGGCGGCAGCTGATGTATATAGACCGGCAGCCGTAGACCAACTGAGTCGACTTGGAGAGGAGGCGGATGTACCAGTGTACAGCATAACAGCGGATGATGGTACCGTGGTGCAGGATGCACCACGTGTAGCTCAGGAAGCTGTTACATATGCCAGAAAGCAGGCACGGGATACCGTGATCATTGATACGGCGGGCCGGATGCACGTAGATGAGCGCATGATGGTCGAGGTAGCCGAAATCAAGCGCCTTGTCCAGCCAAGTGAGATCCTGTTTGTCGTGGACAGTATGACAGGGCAGGATGCTGTCAATACAGCGAAGGAGTTCAATAATCGCCTTAATTTTGACGGTGTCGTTCTGACTAAGCTGGATGGCGATACGCGTGGGGGGGCGGCATTATCCGTGCGGTCAGTCGTTAATAAGCCCATAAAATTTGCTTCGACCGGGGAAAAGCTTGATCAGTTACTCCCCTTTTTCCCGGACAGGATGGCACGGCGCATCCTTGGGATGGGCGATGTGGTCACACTCGTTGAAAAAGCTCAGGAGCAATACGATGTGGCCCAGGCTGAGACTCTGCGCCGAAAAATCCGGAAAGCCACCTTCGACCTGGAAGACTACTATCAGCAGCTCCAGAAAGTCAAATCCATGGGGTCACTGTCGGAGGTCGTCGGTATGATCCCCGGACTGGGGAAGCAGTCAGTGGACATGCAAGCAGAGGAAAGGGAACTTGGGAAAATAGAGGTTGCGATTCTGAGTATGACGCCTTGGGAACGTAGGCATCCCGACTCGATAGACAGTAGTCGCAGGCGCCGTATTGCGCGTGGGAGTGGCTTGACGGTCATGGAGATTAATCAACTCCTGCGCCAGTTCAGACAGATCCGAAAGCTCATGAAGCGCATGCAGAGAACGATGGGCAAAAAAGGCAGAAAAGCAGACTTATCCGCGTTGCTGCAGGCCGCAGCGCGTTAACAATCAATAAACCAGAACAAGAGCGTGGCAGTAAAAATCAGATTGCGCCGCATGGGGCGCAAGAAAAAACCAATTTGGGCCGTAGTGGCCGCCGATTCGCGCGCACCGCGAGACGGCAAGTTTATAGAAGACCTGGGACGATACTATCCTCAGGAGGAGCCCTCACGCGTTGAACTTAGGGAGGACCGGGTAAAATACTGGCTTAAGGTAGGTGCTCAACCTACCGATACCGTCCGTAGTCTGCTGAGTCGGCAGGGAGTGCTGCTGGGATTACATCTGGAACACAAGGGAACTGAGCCCGAAGCGATCACCGAAGCCGTCGCTGCGCATCGGCAGCACCGGGAGGACAGGTTGGTCTCCACAGCGAAAATGACTCCGGCCGACCGGCGTCAGAAGGCACTTGCCGTTGAGACTGAGGCGGCGGCAAAGAAAGAGGCGGAATTGTTCGAAAAACGGAAAAAAGCCGCCGCCGAGAAGGCGGCAGCGAAAGAAAAAGCTCGCCAAGAAGCTGCAGCTCGTCAGGAAGCTCAAGCTCGCCAGGAAGCTGCAGCTCGCAAGGCTGCTCAAGAGGCTGAAAAAGCCGAAGAAACCTAGTCAGTTAGTACTGACTGTTCGATGGATTCGTCCTCGTGGGAAAACCTGCTTATGGTCGGACAAATCGTCCGGGCTCACGGGCTCAAGGGCGAGTGTAAGGTTGTACCTGAATCCGATGATCCAAAACGGTTACTGAATCTTAAACGATTGTGGATCGGCATAACGCCACAGACGGCACGCCCGTACGAGGTAGAGAGCGTCCGGTTACAAACATCCAAGCGTGGCATAATAGCCCTGATGCGATTTTCAGGAATAAATACGGTGAACGATGTGCAGACCCTCGGAAAGCTTCCGGTGTTTGCACAGCTGGAGGACTTGCCGCCGTTACAACCGGGAGAGTTCTTCCTGCATGATCTTGTTGGTGCCACAGTTGTCATGGATGATGGTGCACCAGTCGGAAAGCTAAAGGATATTTTGGAGGTGCCAAACTACGACATCTATGTGGTTGAGCGTTCCGGAAAAAAGGATGCTCTAATTCCGGCTGTCCCGGAGTTCGTGGTGACGACGGATGTGAATATTGGACGTATCGTTATTCGGCCGGTAGACGGTTTACTAGACTGAGGTGAGTAGCTATGCGCATTGATATCCTGACAGCATTGCCAGACTATGTCGAAAGAGTTGTGGGGTTAACCGTCGTTCGTCGGGCGAAGGGTAAGGTTGAATTGCATGTGCATGACCTAGGCGCGTATGCCGAGGGGCATTACAAACAGATTGATGATTATCCCTATGGAGGGGGAGCGGGTATGGTACTCAAACCTGAGCCCATCTTTACCTGCATTGAGGCACTCGGTGATACACCTGACGAAATTATCTATTTGAGCCCGGACGGTGAGCCCCTTACACAAGCATTGGCAAATACTCTATCATTGAAGAAGCATATAGTGTTACTTGCTGGACATTACAAGGGGGTAGATCATCGTGTACGCGAAGCGTTGGTGACACGGGAAGTGTCTGTCGGTGATTATGTACTTAGTGGCGGTGAATTGCCTGCACTCCTGGTGGTTGATGCTGTGGTTCGGTTGATTCCAGGTGTACTTGGAGATGCCCAATCCGCGCTTGAAGATTCATTTCAGGACGGATTGCTTGGTGCTCCGGCTTATACACGTCCGGCGTCTTTTCGTGGACTTGAAGTTCCCGAGGTTCTTTGCAGCGGGAATCACAATAGCATTGCTGAGTGGCGTGAGGAGGTTCGACAACAGCGTACCCGGGAGCGGCGCCCGGATCTCTGGCAACAATACGTCGCACGAGTACAAACGTAAGGTTATATCCCTAGAACAATGGCCAAAAATTTGCTGAAAATTGTGGAAGCCACCCAGCTACGCGAAGACCCACTACCGAACTTTGAACCCGGGGATACGATAGCTGTGCACCTACGTGTGATTGAAGGTGAGAAAGAGCGCATACAGATTTTTCAGGGTGCGGTGATTTCTATTCGTGGGGGAGGTGCCAGCAGAACGTTTACTGTCAGGAAAATTTCCGGTGGTATAGGTGTTGAGCGCATATTTCCGTTTCATTCTCCGAGAATTGCACGCATAGAGGTCAAGCGCCGTGGAAAAGTGCGCCGTGCGAAGCTGTACTATCTGCGCGCTTTGCGTGGTAAGGCTGCTCGTATTAAGGAGCGCGTTCGCGACTCCTAAGTACTGCCGATGCAGTTGGCGTTCTGGGACTTTCCACCGACCGAATGTCTTGAGCTCGCGGCCAGGACACTCTCCATTGAGGCTGAACGACAGACTGGTCCGGTCTGTGCGGAGTTGTTGCATCAGCGGCAGATTGATGTTGCTCTATTGCCTGTGACGATAGCTCTGGCCGCCGCCGATGAGTTAGATATCGTGCCAGGAGGTGCGGTATCTTCATGGGCGTATCCATTTGCACGAATGCGGATACGTCGGGATCTGCAGAAGGCTGGAACACTCGGATGTACTTCTGAGCAGGGCTTGGAGGCTTTCATGTCGCGCGTGATACTTAAAGAGCATTACGGACGAGAAGTCGCGCTAACGCCAAACAGCACGGCAGATATCGAGTTATTAACCGGAGCGGCTTCGCTGGATCAGGCAGATGATCCAACTTCACTGGATTTGGGGCAGGAATGGTACGAACTTTCTCAATATCCAATGATTTGGGGATTGTACGCCTGCCTGAAAGGAACTGCAACTGATGCAATGGTTGAGATGCTGACCACACTTACCAAGGAAGCCGAAACCATTGCGCAGGAATGGGGAGCTCGCTCATCGTCACACGCAGATCAATTTTTTGGAGGAAGTCTTCGGTTACGCCTGGATGATGTAACAGTAGCTGGATTAACTGCAATTCGGGAGTACATGTATTATTACGGCATCACTGAAGATATAGTACCACTGACAATGTTCGAGCCAAATGATATCTCCGGATATCAGGAGATACCATTTTGGGGGCAGGACACAAGGCAGCTCGGTCTATAAGGGAAGTGCGATGAAAAAATCAAACTCGACGCTGGCAAGCAATCGTCGGGCCCGGCGATCGTATCATATCCTGGATACCATTGAAGCTGGACTGGTGCTGGTCGGTACTGAGGTAAAATCAATTCGGGCTGGACGTGTGAGTTTAGCGGAAGCATGGTGCAGGATTGACAATGGAGAGGCATTCTTAGTCGATGCGCATATTTCTCATTACAGCCACGGAAACCTGAACAATCATGACCCGGTTCGCCCCCGCAAAATTCTCCTGCACCGTAGAGAAATTGCCCGATTGCAAAAGGCAGTTGAGCAAAAAGGAAATACACTGATTCCTCTCAGACTCTATCTAAGAAATGGCAGGATTAAGGCCGAGATAGGTATAGCACGAGGTAAGCAGCTCTTCGATAAGCGGGCTGATATGGCCGAGCGGGACACAAAACGTCAATTAGAGCGCAGGTTAAAGCAATATTAGGGGCTTACATACGTGGGAAACCAAGCAGCATACAACAAATTATGCCATAAGGGGAGATCACTTTGTGAAGAGATCAACGAAGAACAGTATGTCTGATTCTGCCAATACATATTGCCATATCACGTACAGATTGTTACCCGGCAGTCAGGGAAAAGCGAAAAAACTGACTGGATTAGCGGGTGCATGCAGATTTGTATGGGACGGCATGCTCGCACAGCAAAATGAAGCATGTGAGAAAGCCAAAGCGGCAGGAGATAATCCATTTTCGGCAAGTTTTTTCTCACTGTGCAAGCGGCTCACGGCGCTGCGACGCGTGATTAAATGTTTGCCTGAATACTTATTCCGTGCAACTCGATACACGCTGAGGTCCCCGACAGTGTTCTTGAAGGATGGCAAGGGCAGGCCGAAGCTCCATTCACAGCATGGCAGAAACCTCTCTTTCACAATCCGGGATGCTGTCACGGTGAGGGGCGTTCGGGTTATCGCTCCCTGTGCTCCGTGAAAGGATATGTGAAGTGCGGCCTGATGTTGTTATTCAAGCATATAACTCCCAAATATTAACATGCACTTTTTGCCAGTAGAAGACCAACTTCTGCATCTGAAGCGTGGTGTGGAGGAAATCATTCCGGAAGAGGAGTTGCGCACAAAACTGTTACGTGTAGCGAGCACGGGCAAACCGCTTGTTGTTAAGCTTGGTTGTGACCCCAGCCGACCGGACCTGCATCTGGGGCATTCTGTAGTGCTGCGTAAGCTGCGACAGTTCCAGGACTTGGGGCACGAGGTGGTTCTTATTGTTGGCGATTTTACCGGAATGATCGGTGATGCGAGCGGTCGCTCAAAAATGCGACCAGCACTCTCACTCGAAGAGACCCGCCGTAATGGCCAAACTTACTTTGAGCAGGCCTCACGTATACTGGATTCCGAGCGCATTCGCATTGTATACAATTCTGAATGGTTAGGTAAGCTTTCTTTTGAGGATGTCGTTCGTCTGGCGGGCAAATCGACCGTAGCCCGGATGTTGGAACGGGATGATTTTGCTGGACGCTATGCTAAGGGGGATCCTATTGGACTACATGAATTTTTATATCCATTGGCCCAAGCTCAGGATTCCGTTGAAATAAAGGCAGATGTAGAGCTGGGAGGCACGGACCAGAAGTTTAATTTACTGATGGGACGTACTGTGCAAAAAAGCGTCGGCCAGGAACCCCAGGTTTGCATCACACTCCCGATCTTGGAAGGGTTGGATGGTGTTGAGAAAATGTCCAAGTCATTGGACAACTATGTGGGGCTTGCAGAGCCGGCCGAAACCATGTACGGTAAAATTCTCTCAATTCCGGATACATTGACCTATCGTTATTTTGAGCTTGCGAGTGACGAAGAAACGCGTGCGTTGCCGGAGCTCCGCAAACTATGTGTTGAGAATCCTCGGGATGCGAAGCATCGGTTAGCATTGTTGATCACACGCTTTTATCACGGGACTGAGGCAGCAGGAAAGGCACGTGAGCACTTTGAGCGCACGGTTATCCAGAAGGAAGTACCGGAAGATGTGCCTTCATTCAGGCCAGGGGGAGATGGCCAGATTGGGCTTCTAAACCTTTTAACTTCATCTGGTTTAACCCTATCCAATAGTGCGGCCCGCAGGCTGGTACAGCAGGGAGCCGTGAGTATAGACGGACAGAGGGTTACTGACAGTCGACTTGTTCTGGATGTGACAGTGCGTGCGCCTTTTCTGGTCAAAGTTGGTAAGCGTAGGTTTATCAGAATTGTCTGGTAAATACATCGGCATAATCCTTGCAGGGGATATATTTTGAATCCTAAGGATCATCTATTCGTACTGAACTTCACTGTCCAAGATTGCTTTCCATGACCATGAAACGGTTGACACTGCTTATCGCAATTTGTCTGTTGGGTTTGGAAGCACAGCAGGTGTTTGCACAATCTGATCCGCTTGAGCCGGGTCGACAGGCGTTTAGGGAAGGACGATATGAGGACGCTGCAGAGGTATTTGGGCAGGTTGCTCAGGAGTATCCGCAGTTGGCCGAAGCGCATTTTCTGCTTTCCCGCGTTTATTTTGAAACGCCCTTGTACGACGAAGGTCGTGCAAGGCGTACGCTGGAGAAGGCGCTTGAGCTCGAACCGGAAAATCTTGAGTATCTGGTCGCGCGTCTGGAACAATATAGGGTGAAGTCCTGGGGACTTCTTGGGGACCGCTTACGGGAGTCCCGTCGGTTGGAAACGGCCCGCAAGATACTCAAGGTGGATCCATCCAATGCACACGCACACGAGGAATTGGGAAGAGTGTACATTCGGGACTTTTGGCGGTATCGCAATGCAATTATGATGCCCTCTCTGAGTTACGGCTATGCAGGCAGCGGGCGGGAGTCAGATGCACCAGACTACGAGGATCAGGGGGCAGGGTCCTTCGATGAGTACCTCGATGGCACGGTTGCTAGCGATCTGAACAATTACCCGGTCGTCAATCCGAATGAAGTTTTCCTTGGTGATCAGTTCAATATAGAGGCTTTAAGATCCCAAGGGGTAAATGTATTGGATCTTAGCAGGCGGGCCGAAAGGGCATACCAGCGTGCAATAGCGCACTTGGAAAAAGCCCTTGAAGTCGATCCCCGGAGGCGCAGCGTGTACGACGAAATGATGCAGATATATGTACTCAAAGGAGAGTACGAGGATGCCATGAACACGCTAGACTTGATGTACAGGTTCTACCCGGAAGACCCTGATCTTTGGCGTTACCTGGGAGTAGCGAACTATCAAATGGGAAATATGGACGCCGCGAATCGCTCGTTTGAGACTGCCTTTGGGTTTATGGATAGGAATGAAAGGCGTGCATACGAGGATTTGGGGCTATTCCTGACGCGGGATGAAAAAAAGCTGGAAGCAGTCGATTCGGTGGCTTACCGGGCACGGTATTGGGCGAGTCAGGATCCAAGATTCCTGACCTCCTACAACGAACGTAAGCTAGAGCATTATTTTCGGTTGACTTATGCAGATCTGCTATACAGCTCCAAGGGACTTGGTCTGCGTGGTTGGGAAACAGAGCGCGGCCAGATTCTGATCCGGTACGGCCCGCCAATCTCGGATATTGTTCTGCACCCTCAGGAAGACGGCATCTTTTCGGCACGTCAGGCGGTTGTTGGGGCCATGGTCAACTCTGTGACCTCAGCTACCGATGATACAACCGGCATAACCCCGATGACAGTAGATGGATCCCAATCATTTGGCAATGTTTACTCGACTGCCCGCCAGGCATTCGAAGAAATGAATGCCTATAACATCTGGGAATATGGGGATTTCCGTTTTGTATTTGAAGATCCGTTTCGGAACGGTGAGTACCGCATGTACTCACCGTCGGCTGAGGAGATGGCGACGCGTGTAAACAGTTTTGAGAACGACTACATTCGCATCACAAAAGAAATCATTCGCAAAACTCCTCAGAAGTACGAGTATGAGGCCCCAGGTCGCCAGATCGAGCTGCCATTTTTAGTTAGTTCATTCAAGGGAGATGGACAGCAAACAGAGCTGTTTGTTAATTATGGTATTCCGCTGGAATCTACCTATGACCGCTCGACCGAAATGATAGAGGTAAATGCGAGTGCGGGGACATTTCTCATAAATGATCGGAGAGAGGTTCTTGTTGAGCGTACCCGAAATATTTATGGTTTACCCACCAATCAGGTGATGTCGTTTGCGGAGCAGCATCTATGGATTGATACGCAGCAGATGCAGGTGCCGTCAGGTACACATGAACTCTCGGTCGAATTTGAGACCGCCAGCGGGCAGACTGTAGCTGTTCAGCGTCGGGAGATTATGGTGCCGAATTATGATCAGACCGGCGTCATATTGAGCGATATTATGCTTGCTTATTCGGTCGAACAGACAGAAAATGGCGCCCCTCTAAGCGCCGCCGAAATCGTTCGCAGAGATCTTTCTATCCTCCCTGCGCCATGGAGTGTGTATTCGACTGAATGGCCAATCTATCTGTACTTCGAGATCTACGGGTTAGCCCTGAATGCTCAGGGAAGCACGGACTATGATATAGAAATCACATTGGAACCTAAGAACACTGATCGTGGGATCCGGCGTATAGTAGGGGGTATCTTTGGGCGGAACAAGGAGGGTGTATCAGTAAGTTACAAGGGGAGCGGTTCACGGTCGGAAGAATCTCTATACCAGATCCTGGATGCCAGTGACCAGGAAACAGGACTATATACGCTAACCTTGGTTGTTCGGGATAATGAGACAGGTGAAGAGTCCGAACGGACACAGGACCTGTTTCTGGAGGAGTAGGGGGCCTACCAGGCAGCGAGTGAGCGGGCAGCCGTCAGGATATCTTCATCCTGCGGAAGGACCTCCTGTTCCAGCGGACTGGCGAAGGGTACGAATGCAAATTTTCCACCAACCCGTCGGACTGGCGCGTCCAGGTCTCCGAACGCCATATCACCTATCTGGGCGCAGATCTCTGCGCCATAACCAAGGAATTCATGGTCCTCGTGCACAACCAGTAGGCGGTGTGTCTTACGGACAGAAGTGAGGATGGCTTCAATGTCCAGAGGTACTAGTGTACGAAGGTCGATAACCTCAACGGATATCTGGTTTTCTCGAGAGAGTTGCCTCGCGACCATCAGGGACTTGTACACCATAAGGCCGTAGGTGACGATCGTCAAGTCAGTTCCCTCGCGAACTGTACGTGCCTTCCCCAGCGGGATCAGATAGTCTTCATCTGGTTCAGGGCTTCTGGCGCTGGCTGCCCGATACAGAGCTTTATGCTCAAGGAATATGATTGGATCCTCACTTCGGATGGCAGTCTTGAGTAGCCCTTTGGCATCCGTAGCCGATGAAGGCATCACAATGCAAAATCCCGGCATATGACCGAAGATGCTCTCAATATTCTGCGAATGGCATGGTCCGCCGTGGATATAGCCCCCACACGGCACGCGGATGACCATCGGACATGACCAAGCATTGTTGGAGCGGTAGCGTAGGGTGGGTACCTGATTGCGCAGGTGCGGCATTGCAGGCCATATATAGTCGGCGAACTGGATTTCTACTACGGGTTTGAATCCGGCAGCACTGAGGCCAACTGCGGTTCCGATGATAGAGGCTTCTGCCAAGGGGGAGTTAAAACACCGTTTTTCTCCAAATTTTTCAGTTAGTCCACGTGTAGCGGTGAAGACCCCGCCTTTGCCGCCCGCCACATCTTCCCCATACACCAGGATCGATTCATCCCGCGCCATTTCTTCATGGAGAGCATGGTTGATGGCATCCACCATGACAATAGGTGGACCTGCTGGTTCACTGGCGTAGTAATCAAGATCCAGGGTTCCCTCGAAGAGGACATGTTTTGTTGCGCTTGTCGGATCAGGATCTTTTTTCTGTTCGACAGCCTGAGCGGCTTCATCAATTTCCTTTTTGATTTCAGCGCGCATGTCCTCTGACTGTGAAGCAGTCAGTATGCTCCTTTCGAGCAAAAAGTGTTCAAGTCTGGAAACGGGATCAATCAGGCGATCCTGTACAAGTTCTTCTTCTGTGCGATATTTGAGGTGATTATCTGAGGAGGAGTGTGGTAGTAGACGAACCACGTCGGTTACCAGACAGACAGGTCCTTTACCTGCCCGCAAGTGGGCAATAGCTGATTTAGCAACTGCATAGACTTCAAAGAAATCTGTTCCGTCTACTCTGTATCGGGCTAAGCCTTCGTAACCGGCGGCGAGTTTGTAGGGTGTACCTCCTGCCGTTTGCTCGGCTATCGGTACGCTGATCGCATATTTATTATCCTGCACAAGGAACAGGAGTGGTGCTTTGTTTCGGGCTGCCCAGTTAAGTGCCTCGTGAAAATCTCCTTGGGATGTAGCGCCATCTCCACCAGAGCAGAGCGCAAACGCGTCGGTCCCTTGTTTCACAGCGGCCATGGCCAACCCTAATGCTGGCAGATACTGGGATCCGACTGACGAACAGACCGTGAAGATGTTCTTGTCCCTTGCGCCATAATGCGCAGGCATTTGACGTCCGCCGGAGTTAATACTGTCTGCTTTTGCCAAGTGGTCCAGGAGAGTTTCCTCGACCGTTTGCCCGAGGGTAAGTGCGAGTGCAAGGTCGCGGTAGTACGGGCAGAACCAGTCATATCCTGGCTTACTCAGCAGGCCAAGCGCGGTTTGAGTAGCTTCATGTCCACTGCAACCAATATGAAAAAATCCTTTCCCCTGCTTAAAGAGCGAGAGCATTTTCCCATCCAGTCTGCGCGCTGTGAGCATGATGCGAAAAACGTGTAACAGCGTATTCGCGTCGAAGTCCGCAGGACTAATAGGTTCGACCTCAAGCCCCTCGCCGTAACTGGCTCCGCCGGTGAGCACAGGGTATTCCGTGGGGGGTAGAGGGCTATGACCATTTGTACTTGTCTGTACTACAGGCTTGGCTAAGCCGGTGGTTCGTGTAGTAAGATCAAGTGGTAGGTCAGCCATTATTTGGATGGAACTTATCTCAAAGCACGCTCATGTCATAATTACAATTGCGCTCGTAGCATACAAGTTGCGCTACGGGATGAGCGCCGAGCAGTGCGGACTGTAGATACCATCTAATAGTATCATGGTTCCTTACGCCGCGGGTCCCCTGGGTGCCAAAGGCAGTTCAAACCAAAGTACAAGCCCGATCCAGTGTACTCTTTACATGGATTGGTTCGCCGTGCTCCATGGGATTTGCTCGGCAATGGTGAGCTCCAATCCCGATCCACCATCCCGACGGCATCCCTATTATGTTTCGAATTTACTGTAAAAAACAGCGAGTTCAAGGCTTAATCCATCATTGGGGCACGGTCATCCTGATAAAATCAAAAAATGATGGCTTCTCGGTGCGTTTGGCCCAATAAAATGGTGGATTCTCTCAGATCGAACGTCAGGCTATGGAGCGATCGAAAGAAATCAATTTTAGCGCGTGTTATTGCACTGGCAGGGCTCTGCTTCGTCAATCCAGACCTCCAGGGGTAACGAAGAAAGGAATATGGCCGTGAAAGGGTGGGCCTTGTGCAGTGTGTTATCAGTGATCTGTGGTTTTCGTGCTAGCAAGCGACACAGATGTCAAAAAAACGCGAAAAAGTGAACGCCCCCGGCCGTAATACGGTCTACTCTCTGGACAAGTATTTTTCGGGTAAAGGTATGTTCTCTGACTCTGACTGCCAGAAAATTGTCACTATCCACCAGCGATCCTCCATATGTAAAAGCTGGATGCTGTTTATTCCCCGGGAGAAGGGCTCGAGCCCCAAAGCCCGATAGGATTCATAGGTACTGAATCGGTGCACCAAGTTGCCAAACCGCTCTGAGGTCTGACTGACTTCTACCTCGAAGAATGGGTTTTCACGGAAGTAATCGCCGGTTTGTTCTATGTATTCCTCAGAGGTCCAGGTGAAGTAGCTATTGCTTCCCGTATCGTTGGAGCTTATCGCAATGAGTCGGGCTTCTGGAATGAACAAGGTGCGCCACCGCTCCCAATCCGGGGCCTCACCGGCGGGAGTAGAGATGACATCGTACAGGGTCTGTACGATGGCATCAGGGCTGCTTACATCCTCAGGGTTCGCTTCCTGGGCGAAGCTTACGGGTGCGTATAGCAGGATCAGTAAGAAAGTAGAAATACGATGCATGGTTAACCAGGTTCTATTTGTAGAAGGTGTTCGACTTCACCGAGATTGCCATCATTTTCTGCGGGTTCGACATCAAGGACAGCGCACAGGAGTTCGTAGACATGAACCAATGAGAATCCACTTGATTTCAGGCCCTGTTTGAACTGTGGACCCTGTGCAATGAAGACCGTATGCATTGATTGATGCCATGGTTCATATCCATGATTCCCGCCCGAGTAATAATCTGGATTACCTTCAAATCGTGATTTGGAAGCCATCTGCCATCCTTCGTCCGCAATGCCGACGAGATCCGCTATACGTTTGCTACCACTATAATACAGCTTTGCTGGCAGATGATCCCGCTTGAACCAGCGTGCATGCGGCATTGTATTGAGGTTGGTCAACAAGCTGTCTAACCTTGTTGAGTCTTTAACATTGATAAGTCCCAAGGGGCCAAGGTCCGTGATATAGACTTCCTCGAGATCAATATAGTTGTCTATCAGCATGACCCGCTCGCTTGATGTAGCCGCCATACCGTGATCTCCTACCACTACGATGTTAATCTCGTCTTCCAATCCTTCATTACGGAGGCTAGAAATCAAATTGCCTATTTGTTCATCAATTTCTCGTAGAGCCTCACGAGTTTCGGGGGCATCTGGCCCAAACTCGTGCCCCCGAGAATCAACTGCACTAAAATAAGTTGTGACCAGGGCAGGGCGAGGAGATCGGGTGATCGCTGCCATAACCGAGTCTATACGTGTCTCATGCAGCAGTGAATGATCATATTCCATCCAATAAGTTGGCCGGATTCCCTGAATACGTGCTTCAGAGCCAGGCCAAAAGTAGGTCGCACTGGTACGGCCCTGTTTCTGTACAGTGCCCCAAAGCGGTTCTCCTTTCCACCATCTAGAGTCTGATATCACTTCTCTGTTGCTGATCCGAAAAAAAAGACCAAGATCAGCATCGTACATTGAATTATTAACGATACCGTGGTTGGCCGGGTATAAGCCTGTTACGAGGCTATAGTGATTGGGAAAGGTCTTGGATGGGAAAACCGGTTCCATGTAAGCTGGATATACTCCTTTGTTAGCAAGTTCAAGGAGGTGTGGTGTGTTGAGAGAGTCAATGTAATCTGGGTGCAAACCATCTATTGAGATGAGAATTACTGCGCGAGGATTCTCGTTGTGCGCGTTGGGGTTGGCCTTGTAAAAATGCTGCAGTAAAAATGCAATCAGCACGATCGCAAGAGAAGAAAATGATTTTTGTGGGTATAGCTTAATCATGTTGCTTAACGTGGTCCGCACAAAGAATATTTGTTATCAAAGTATAGTGTATAGTTGTTTCCCCTTCGTGTATGTTGGAATTAGATTAAAGCATCCAACACCCTTTGAATATAATTGTCACGAACCACCTCATTGATCCCATGGCAAGGCCAACTGATGACTGAACGTCCTAACATCGCCATAAAATCCAGTTCCCACAATGTTGGTTGTTTTTCTCATTAGGTGAGTCGACAGAAGCGATGTGGTGAAACGCACAAGATCACTATCTAATTGTAGGTGCATATTACTGCATTGACGGTCTAATATTACAGGTAAGCGACTGAGTTACCAGAGGTAGGTACTTTGTATTTCTGTATTGAATCGTTACCGAACCGTCACACTTCATTCATGACTAATCTACAACATGCATGTTTTCGGAGCCCCCAGCGGATGCTTGGACAGGGTACTGAGGCATGGCCTGTAACTGACTCCCCGAGCTAACTGTGAGTGAACATTCCCATTTTATTCATCACGATTTGGATACAGGCTACAAAGTGTGAATTTGGTTGGGCGTGCGTCAGGATTTCCGGTGCGGGATAAAAAGTAAGCACTAGCCTTAGCGACCAAGCGTCAGCTGTAGCATTGCCGTCTGTTTTTCAGCTTGGTTTGGGTCCTTAAGCATAATGGATTGAAAGGTGAATTCAGGATTAGCGTGAATGAGATGGAATGGACTAGTAACTGATTTCATTCCGTTTTGATGTCATGATTACGAGGTGATTGACGTTCTGACCTCAATCACGCTATGGAAGTACGAATCCAACACATCAATTGCCTTTTAGCATCGGGCTCCGTAGAGGACTTCGGAGGTTACGCACGGTGATCAGTGCGAAAGACCGAGATCCATGTAATCTGCCGGAGTGATTCTGCGCTGTGATGTCTGGAGTGCGGCAAAGTTTGTCCAAGCTATCATCGTCGTTGGAAGTGACATCACACGGGCATTTTTGATTACCGCGCGACAGCGGTAGCGAATCTTCCCCAAGTGGAGCGTCCAGTGCATGGGATCTGAATGATGCAGATTCTATGTGCGCTCCAAGAATCTGCTTCACGACATCATTTGAGACGCATGTGATCGGCTTGCTGGAGGAGATAAGCGTGTCGGCAGCAGCCAATTAGGTGGGGATTGGCGTGAAGAAGATTCGACGGTAGGCACACCGAATCTTGATGAAAAGCGCACCGCAAGACTTTAAGGGGACGAAGTATGATTGGCTGGCCAATCCAACCAATATTTCCGAGAAGCAATAGGTGCGATTCCAACAGTTGCGAACCAATCCGTTGGCAAACACAACATACGGTCGCTCGACACACGCGAGCAGATGCACCACATCGTGGCCAGCATGGTAGGGCGACGGCTCATGTACCGGGACTTGATCCCATAAGGCCGGGCACCATCGACTAGATGGCATGGGTTATTGCCCGCATGGTGGGGAAACGGCTTACGTACCAGGAGCTGGTGGAAGGCTATTGTTGTGCGCTCAACAATTGCTGGTATGTTAGGTCCTTTACCAGCATTGTTAACGGTTTAATATCTCCGTTATCTGCCTCTATTAAGAATGGTACATAACGAGAATCTCTTCGCAATCGATCTGGCAGTATCGGTTTTCCAGCTAACCAACCACCAGCCTTTAAGCATAGAACAAAGTAGCAGGCGGCTCTCGCTGTTCTGCCGTTGCCATTGACGAATGGATGAATCCAATTCAGCTTCCATAATACAAGAGCAGCTAGCTCAAAAGGTTCTGTTTGTTCCCACATTCGATTGATCCTGTTCACAAAATCATCCATTAGAGTATTTACTCTGAAGTGTTCCGGAGGAGTGTATGTAACAATATTACGTCGGTTTCTTATTTCCACCATATGAGGTCTATATTGACCGGCGTAATCATGCAAACACGCCATTGCGTGGTAATTTAGTGCCTTTAATACAGTTTGTGATAGAAACACATTACCAGATTTAGGAGCAATAGTAACAAGGTGTTTTAAGAAATCTAGTTGTCTGCTATAATTGGACAAAGACAACTCCTTATAAACAGGATTGTCTTCGTTTCGAAACAACTCATATAAGATCACGGCTATACACCATAATTTTCCTTGAAATACTTATCGACCATTTTGCGCGCATCTTCGTCTTCATCTGCGCCTACCTTCGAAGCCACATAGGATTTCCGTTGCAGAATGATGTCCTCTCTGCTCATCTTTTTCCCAGCTTCGACCAATGGAATGAGTATCTCGGATGAACTGATGTTGTCGGGGATTTCTGTTTTATTTTTCATTGGAGTGCGTCGGGTTGGGTAGGGGAAACTTCCACAGCTACTATGCAGGAGGTACGTGTTATTCTCCAAGGCTATTCGGGTCTAAATCTCCAAGACTATCCGCAACCATTTTGAGTCTCATTGTAACATTTTCCGGATTCGTTCCCTAAGAAATTCGGTCTCCCAAATCCTGAAATCCTTCTTGGATTGCTTTAGCAAGAACATCTGCCAAATACTCAATATCCGTTCGTCCATCATTTGGCCTTTCTCTGTGATGTCCTTCCGTTCCTTGTTGTGTCATATTGTGTTATCTCCGGTCAAGTTGTTTAGAGTGTTAGCGCAAAGTACGCCACCATCACGAATGGTACAAAAAACCTAATTTTTTGTGCCAGAATCGTACTATGTCGCCCGTACCGCTTGTTAACAGCAAAGTTCCTATACCGGGTTCTCTATTGAATACAATAGCTCGTTTGAGGTATCCGTACGAGAATCGCATGTAAAATGGACGAATTTTTCTGTTCCAAATTTGTGTGCGCAATTTTTCAGGCATAGTTCAGAACTAAGAATGCTTGACTCCATGGCGAACCCAGTGCACCGTTTGATGCGGGTGGACGTGCCAAATGCTGCATCGGTGTTTAACTGCTCTGTCCATAGGGCACTCCATCCCTGAATCAACTGTAGCAGCCACTGCAAAAGCGACTGCGCCAGACTATATTGCATACGATACTGTTTCCGGGGATCGTACAGCCGCTCGGTCAGAAATTCAATGAGCCCCGTTCGCGCGATCACCGACCGCATCAACAACGCCCCGCATCAGACATCGTGTGGTTGTTGCTGGCCGCCTTGATCCGAACCGACTGGTTGTAGGGAAGCACAAAAAGAGCCTCCGTAGACTTTGCCATGATCTCACCTCCAAAGTGAATTTTTTAGATTACTTTGAAAGGTCGCTTGCGCATGTGATCCACAGTAGAAACAAGTCCCTATTCGGTCAAAATCCGCAAAAAAGGGCAATATGCCCTTCCTTACAAGGAACGTACAATGGATACGAAAGCTCCAAGTCGGTTAGGCTATCCCGAAAAATTGAGTTGAGATGAATATTGTGGGACATTGGGACTCTGGAAGAGACCCGAGTGAATCCTGTACAGTTCAGATTCTTCAATCTAACGTGTTTTTGCGTTAGCATCAGACCAATCTGAGCTACAGAAGGTTATGAGCGATCGGCAAATATGTAGTAACCAATCAACCCCAAGAACGGAACGAAAACAATAAACAGAATCCAGATAAATTTGGCAGCCGTGTTACGGGAACTCCCAGCAACCTCGATGATGGCAATAATATCCAGTATTAATATGATTATCCCACAGCATCCGAGGCTTTCCCAGGAACTTGCCATGGCTATGAGATTCTGCCCACATCCTGCCAAGAGTGCCGCACACAAGACGAACAAGACAGAGGGTATGGCTTGGCGATTCATTTCAAATTTGGCGTGAATGTTAAAAATATTTACGTCGAAATCCCGTTTATGATGCACCGGTAAGGTTCTTATTCGGTGAACCCATTTCACAATGCGTGAGATGCATAATTCTGACAGAGCCTAGTGAGCATCAGTTTCAACCTATCTCTCATAAAAGGGAGGTATTGACTCTTCATGTTGACCCACAATATTCATCTCAATTTAGCAGTGCGGTATAGATAAACCCATCCGAAGCCTTTTCCTTTTACATTGGTTCCATTAATTGGGCGGTTGATGGCGTTTTTCGTGGATTTTGACCGAATAAAACCGTGTTTTCGTCCTGAATCAAGTCTCCCGACCTGTTTAAAAATTATCCACTCATTTCACCCTCAAGGTGGTAACATGTCCCTGTCTATTGTGCTTCCCTTCAACCAGTCAATTCGGATCAAATCGGCTAGTCACAACCATACGACCTCGGACGCGGGCGCCTTCTTGTTGCGGTCGGTGATTGATCGAACCGGAATCCTCGACTTTTTGACCGA
>MPNB01000067.1 GCA_002238805.1 Rhodothermaceae bacterium bin80
GTATTACTGGATTTATTCGGATCCGGTGTCCAACTTGGTGATGTTCGACTACCAGCAAGATCGGTCCCGGGATGGACCCACAACCTTTTTGAAGGGCTTCAAGGGGGCCTTACAGACGGACGGGTATGTCGTTTATGAGTGGTTTGATCAACTCGATGAGGTTACACAGTACTGTTGCTGGGCCCACGCCCGGAGATACTTCTACAACGCTAAACGATTGCATCCCAAATACGCGAAGGTTGCGCTTACGCTGATCCAGCGACTGTATGCAGTGGAACGGGAGCTTCGACGGGGCGGAGCTTCATTTGAAGAACGTGCGCAGGTGCGCCAGCGCCGATCTGTCCCGATTCTGGACAAGTTGAAGGCCCATCTTGAAGGACATCCCACATTTAAAGGATGTCTCTGGGATGTCGCCGTCTGCTATACGCTGAATCGATGGGATCAGTTGACGCGCTTCACCCGGAACGGAATCGTTGAAATTGACAACAACCTCGTAGAGAACCGAATCCGGCCCGTTGCATTAGGGCGAAAGAACTATTTGTTTGCCGGCTCCCACGATGCCGCCAAGGGAGTTGCCCTCCTCTACTCTCTACTGAGTACCTGCAAACAGCACAACGTAAAGTATATGGTGTGGCTTGAAGATGTGTTGAAGCAGATTTCCAAGCTCCCCACATCGCAGCTCCATACACTGTTACCCCATCACTGGAAGGCCAACCGAGAAGTTACGCGCGCAAAAGCAGCATAGCTCCCCACCAGCACGCAGGTTCCCAACGTCCTCAGAATCCGATCAAACGGCGCACTGGGTTCGCCATGTAGTCAAACATTCTTAGGCGCTGGACTATGCCTGAAAAATTACGCACACAAAATTGAACAAAGAAGTTGACTTGTTGTACATGGGATTCCCGTACGGATACCTTTAGTATCGTACCACGTATCGTTCTCACAGGACTGGAGGATCGGGAACTGTATACGGTAGAGGGCCAGGAGCTCACTGAGGGTGACTCCGAGGGCCTGCGCGTGGAGGACGTCTATTTCCAGGAGCGCCTGTCTGCGGGCGTAGTCGGTTCGGAGTGGACTGTGCCAGGACCAAGGTTCGTGGCATCTGTCGAGCCAGTCGGGATTGAGCCGGGGATCGGCTTTGGACCAGTGTGCCGGAGAAGTATTGGAGGTGCAGGCGTTCCAGATTGCGCTGTAGTCGATGCTCAGACAGGAGAGCCCCAGTATGCGAGCGACGGCCGTCGGCGAGGCTGGCGTGAGCGGGAGGGATGCAAAAAATTCCTGTGATATGTGCCCCTTTCCACCAATCTTAATAACGGTATCCGTAACGATGGAGATCAGCGAGTACAACAGGTTTAATAAATGTTCCAGTCGCTGTGTTGCAACCGTGATCACAGTATAAATATGTCCCATCCCCGGCGGAACGAGCGCCGTGATCAGCGTACGCTCGCCCCCAGGGGCCAACATTTCCCGCATCCCCACTCTGAACTCATCGGTCACTGATGTCCCCCAAGGCGTCTGTGGGGTCAGCCGGGCGTATTCTGCTTCACTGCAGGCCGGGATGTAATTCGTGCGTGGACGGTAGTCTTCGGGGAGTGTGGTCAAATCCAGTCGGGTGTAGTCTCCATTCGATTTGCATTCGTCGTTGGGGGTCTGGAAGAAGGGGGTACCCACAAAAATGTGCGGACCCGACAGAATACACTCGCGCACATTCGTGGTGAAGCCTGTCTCTCGGCGAATGGTGCCGTCCTTCTGCGAACCGGTTTCATGCCACATTGCGGTGACACTGTACCCTTTCTCCAAGTTCCGTATCCGTCGGGGCGTTTGTGCGAGTTTACTCAGGATGCTGACCAGTTCCCGGGCGTGGACCAGGGGCAGACGTGCTTGTCCGGGCGGGGTGCCGGGCGAGTCATAGAGCAGCGCGTAGGTTTGGAGGTCGGCCTCCGAAGTGTAGATTACGCGGTCCTGGTGCGCGGCCAACTCCCATTGGTTGTCTGGGGTCTTGATGCCGGGCACCGGCCCGTACCCGTCATGCAACATCGACTGCGTTGCGGTGATCGGACTGTACAGGTTGGCCATGGAAGTGAACTCAATTGCCTTCCGGGACTGCCCGTAGATGTTGATACTGAATTTGGTCTGTGGATGGACTTCTTCAAATAAGTGCAGTACATTTTCAAACTGCAGACGATATCGGAGTTTGGGGTAGAGGGCTTCTCTCAGCGCTTGGCCCCGGGCTTCATCATACACGGATTGCGGATGCAGGAGTCCCACGGTGTTTGTGCTGATAGCCCACGAAGCGCAGATGAACGCCTTGTAGAGATTGGTTTGGAGCCCTTTCAGCAGGGGGTAATTCTGCTTTGCCTTCAGAAAGGCCAACTGTGCACCAACCGCTTCATAGGCTCCGATGTAATGTGCACGGCGGCCTGATTGGTTCAGCCAGGCCGATCGAAATTTTGCTGTTTGTGAGGCACTGAACTTTTTTGTAACGAATCGTGGTTCGGTATCGCCAATCACATGCTGCTCCACAAAAGTGGGCTTCCTCCATGGGGGGTTCCCCAGTATGACATCAAAGCCGCCTTTTTCTGCAAACTGGTCGGAGTATTCCACCTGCCAGTGATGAAAACGATACCGTTGGGCCAAATGCTGTACAACCTGTAATCTGGGTCGTGCATGAATCAGCACGTTCAGGTCCACGAACCCCAAGGCATCGCGTTCTGGATCGCGGTCGCCGAACAGGTTGTAGTTTTGCACGTCTCCTTTGCCGGCAAGCAGCTGGGCTAGGTCCCCCAGGTAAGCAGTTCGAGTGGGCAGCAGATTGGCTTGGTCTATGGGCCAGTACCAGAGTGCACACCAGTAGTCCATGACCAGCTTCAGACGCTGATATGCACTGGCATTGCCATGTTCGGGTTCGAGGATCTGTTTGTATTTCTGCTCCTTATCCCGGGTAGATGAGCGAATGACATCTTGATTTGAAGATTCTGGATAAATGGCAAAGGTATCGGTGGTCTCATGCTCTAGTCGGATTAGGTCCCGAATGTGTTCTTTCCAGAGCTGATCGATCGCGGACGAGAAGTAAACGAGCTGATTGAGTTCGCCTTCTGTAGGCTTTGCGGTGAAGCGTTTGCGCCATGCTGTAATCTGCTCCAATGCTTTGCTGGCCAGCTGTTTGACCACTTTGTCCTTGTACTGGGCCATCCCGGCATCCCCTACGAGAAAGTGGTACACGCTCGCGCTCGGGCGCGGATCAGTAAGCGCAACGTCTTCTGGAACGGTATTCCACCACTTCCCCTTTGCGAGCTGTGCACGAGTATAGATTTTTCGCCAAGCGCCGATGAGTGAATTGCCGCATTTGAGTTGATTCCCGAACCAGGGTACGAAGCCCCCAGGAACCAGCGTGTTCAGCCAGATGGAGATACCCCCGAGCTCCACGGCAACAGGATTCAGGTCGACGCCGTACACATTGTTGTCGGCCAGGTACATCTTGACGCGCTGCAGTTCCTGGGCCCAACGATCTGGATCCAGCACTTTGTCCAGTTCTCGGGTTTTTTTGGTGAGATAGGCCTCGGCCAGTTGGGAGACTGCTTCGTTCAGGAAGGCGGCCGAGCCCATGGCAGGCTCGCACAGCGTGATCTCCAGAATCTCATCGGCGGATTTGTCTTTAAGCACGTCTTTGAGGGCAAACGCTGTTACACACTGGGTCAGGCTTTCGGGGGTGTAGTAGGAGGCGGATTCTTCGCGTGCCCGTCCGGTTAAGCGGTAGATGAAGCTTCCCTTGGGGTGCATGCGCAGGGTACCGTCCTTGTGCATAACCCGTTCCTCCAGATCATAATGGGTATCCAGTGCTTCGCGGTTCACTAGGTAGGCAGGATCAAGCATATCCGGGGAGTCACCGGCACGTTTGACTTCATAGAGGTCTTCTTTCGCAATGAAGCCGCGGTAGCTGAGCAGAGCTTCATAGACGGATCCCAAGTGGTTGACACTCAGGTGTCGATAAGAGATTCGCCCGCGCCCTCTGCGCCGGGATCGCCGCTTGCTTTTCTTTTGGAAGTCTTCGTGCCCCAGAGACATCATCCGGATGATGCGTTGCCAGCAGCGGTCACGTATCGTGATGGCGTCCAGGAGGGGAGTCTTCTCTGGATCAAAGAGATCGCACTGCAGGGGAGCAATCTTGAAGGTGTGGGTATCTGCATCATATTCAAACTCCCGTTGTACTCCGGTCTCGTCGTCGTATCCATTGAAGACCAGATCAAAGAGCATCATCATTGATTGATGAAAGAAGCTTCCGTCTGCACTGCCGTTTTCGCTCAGGGAGACCATCTCCAGGTCACGCAGTTTTTCCAGGCTGTAACCGTCCCGGTAGGCGGTGGCCTTCATGGGCAGGTATCCCAGTTCCTGATGTCTGGCTTCCACGTTAAAGAGGAAGAGCAGGCGGTACATGTAGTGTAGGCACTCGAGCGTCAGACGTTCGGCTAGATCGGAAGGGTGGGTGGATTGGCGTTTGACGGTTCGGGTGTAATGGAGATATTCATTGCCGAGGAGTTCAATGGATTCACGCAGGGCGTACTTGAGGCTTCCAGAGACGCCGATGGCGTGCTGGCGGGCTTCTTCCTGCAGTTCGTCCTGGTAGGCGTCTCCCCAGTCGGGGCATAGACTGGGTTTGCTGAGCAGCATGGTGATCAGCTTCCAGGTATCAATCGCGGGCAGCTGTTCGAAGAGCTCATTCCAATTGAAGCGCAGCATGCGCTCTGAGCCCCACTTATCCCGTTCGAAGAGCACCCAGGACCGCAGTCCGGTGAGCAGGATCCAGCGCGGCGGCTGGTCGATAGAGAACGCCTTGCAGATCAGGCGGCGGAAGTTCTCGGTGCCATGGGGTGCCAGGGAGAGTAGGTCGTTCTCGGTATTCGCGGTATCAATCGCCTCAATCACCCACAGATGGGGGCGTCCTGAACTGTCGACCCGGGCAAAAAGCGGCAGCGAGCTCTCGCGGTCAATCGGTTCCTCTTCGGGCCGTGTGTCGTAGCCCAGTGCCCACAGGAGCTTGCGCACAAGCGCATGGTGGATCTCCTGACGCTCCTCTAGACTGGCCGATGGGAAATTCATACGGGCCGTCAGATAGGCGGCCGCGTGACCTTTGAGCTTGATCCAGGGACGCACCCGATGCACATCAGACTTCTGCTTCCAGTTTTTCTCAAACTCCTTGATCTTCTCCGGCAGGTGCGCGTGCCAGTAATGGTCTGGATAAAACTCGTTCTGGTTGACCAGACCTGTATAATCAAACTCCATGATCGTCCTCTGATAGCATCACCGCAGCGACGTGAACATAGGGATCTTCTTCCATGGTCATCGAAGCCTGCATCCAAGCCCGAAACTCCTTAAACCGGGAACGAACCTGTTTTAGCTCTTTATCCCGTTGGCCGAGTAGGAGATGTTCGGGTCTTTTATCCTCGATCTGGAACCTGTGCTCAACATGGGCTTTCTGACGGTCCTCAAGTTCTTTCAGTTCAGCCAGATACTTATTCAGCGTACGCTCCAGTTCGGATTTGAAGCTCTTTCGATCGTTCATGGCAAACTCTCTGGCGTGCTCTACTCCCTTCGAGACGAGCCGCTGCGCCGTCTTCAGTAGTCGAGGTTCTCGGCCAGTATTCGGAAGTCTATCGTATTGAAGCGATTCGTAGACAGAGGAGGATTCAAAATTCTTGATGACAATACCGGCTTCACTGCGATGCTCAACCAGGTACCATCGCTGAAATATCGTGGTCCCTTTGCGGTTGGGCCAAAGAACGGTGATCAGATATGCAAACGTCCCTGGTGCCATTGTTGATAGTATGATCGCAGGGGCTTCCAAGCGGCCGAAGGCCAACCGAACCTTGTCTGTCATCCACTCCATGAGGGGATGCACGGACCATAAATACTGCAGCTCAGGCCAGGTATTTTCCTGAGCACGGCATTTACGGATGGCGGTCATCATTGCCTGGGGGTCCGACGAAAGCACGAATCTTCCGTTCTTTGGACGTACAGATACAGGCAATTGGTTGATCACGCTTTTTAGAACGGTTCGCGCCTCCTGATTTTGCGGAACAATCGTAATACGCTGTTTCTCATCGTCGGACTCCACGCTCAGTGGAGCACCTACTCGCTTAGCCCAGACGGCCTGGACATAGCTCATGGTAGCTATTGCATAAGCGTAATCCGAGGCAAATAGCGAAGGCATGTCTCCCGTGATTTCCCTTTCTGATTCCCGCACCGGCAGGCTTTCCAAGAGCTCCGCCAATGGATCAATCCCAGCACCTCCTACCTTGATGATATGTTTTTCAGCTTCTTCTTTCGACAGGCCCT
Source organism: Rhodothermaceae bacterium bin80 (assembly GCA_002238805.1). Lineage (GTDB taxonomy): Bacteria > Bacteroidota > Rhodothermia > Rhodothermales > Bin80 > Bin80. The sequence goes on from MPNB01000067.1 coordinate 6,334, forward strand.
TTTCGAAGGCTTCTGCGACTATGTTTTCCTCTTCTTCGATCTGATAGACGCCCATTAGACTGGCCGGATCACCAAGGTTCTTTTCAGCCTGTTTCTCTTTTTCAATCAAAAGCTCTAGCACCCTCACATCACCCCTGAACGTTTTGTTGTCACTCTTAGTGATGAGGTAGCAAATCTGAGGTTTACGTTTTTGGCCATAACGGTCGATCCGTCCGTTGCGCTGCTGAAAGCGCATGAGCGACCATGGGATGTCAAAATGGATCAGGCGTCGGCAATGATAGTGCAGGTTGATCCCCTCTGACCCCACATCGGTAGAGATTAGAAGGCGAACAGGGGACTGATCCTGTCCAAACTCATCTACGATTCTTTGTTGGTCCACATCAGAAAGTGTTCCATGTAGTATGCGGATTGCTTTCTTTGAAAGTCCGAGATCATGGGCCAAATTATTTTCCAGGAATTCGAGCGTAGCGATGCGCTCTGTAAAGATCACCAGACGGTCGCGTGCATTCTTACCTGTCCAGTTCCATTCTCCGAGGATATCCAGGAGCAACTGGTATTTTGAGAAATCGCTCGCCCCTATGTGCTGCAACGCCTCTTCCATCGCACGCCACGGTTCAAGGTCGCTCTCATCCTTACCTGCTTTTTCCAGCTTTTTGATGCGGTTCTGTACGGATTCCAGGCATGCAGAAGGAGAGGACAGCACTGCTTTCTCCATGGTTGTGCGGAGGAGCCAACCATCCCCTGTACGCAGTGATAGTTGTTCGTGCCGTGTATTGGCGATGATACTGAACACTCTTTCTTCTTCCGGTAAAGCATTGGCGGAACGAAGTTCGGTTTCGCGCTCCAAAAGAATGGTTTGATCGCGAATGTCTTTCTTGAACCTGCGGACCAGGAGATTTTTGCCCTCAAGATCTGCTTTGGTATAGTTCCTTGGGTCCGCAATCACGGTCGGATCCAGCATTTGGATCAGACTGGCAAAGCTTTCTGCCTGCCCATCGTGTGGCGTTGCACTCAGCATGATGAGTGAATCGCAGCGTGCAGTAAGGATATCCGCAAGTTTATGTCTGAGAGAAACCTTTTGGTTTTTCTTCTTGGCTACATTCTGTACCTCGTCAATCACAACAATATCCCAGGAGGCTCTCTCTAGAAAAGGTCTCCAGGTCGTTGCACTCTTAAGTGTATCAATCGAAATTATAGCACGATCAAAATGATGGAACGGATTATGCCCTGCAGGCAGCTGGTCCCTTACACGATTGATACCGATTGAATCCAAGCGCACCAATGGAATCGAGAATCTACTCCACAACTCCTTCTGAAACTGCGTCAGCATACTTGCCAGCGAAACGACCAGGATACGCTTCCCTCGGCCTCTCCGGATGAGTTCTGCGATCAGAATCCCGGCTTCGATTGTTTTTCCAAGACCTGTACCATCAGCGATCAGGATGCGGGGTCTGGGGCGCTTCAAGGCCATCAATGCGGGTTCGCGTTGATAGGCAAGGTCATCCATGGCTGCCCGATGCCCTAAATAGAGCTTGGAGTTTTCAGGGGGCGGTGTAGCGCGCAGTAGGCTTTCGATATGCAGGCGTGCAGAGAGATAATTTGGGGAGGTGTCACAGACTAACTTGGTGTCATTGGGGTTGACCTCAATGATATCCTCTCTTTTTCTGATGAACTTCCACGGCTTATCACGAACCAGTGGAGTTAATCCGGTCACATCAATCAGGTAGTCGTTGCTAAGGAGACGTTTAGTATCGCGTACAACCCATTCCTGGTCCCGGATGAACAGTCGTGCCCCCGGTGCAGGCACATGGGTCATGGTATGTTTTTTTCTTGCCCTTCTAGGCATAGGGTTCGCGAAAGTAATCAGAAGGTTATAGATTCACCAAGACTGGAGTTCACCTATGTGGGCACTGACTGCAAATAATGCCAGTACTCGCAGCGTCAAAGCATATTTTTCTACACTGGGAGTCATGTACAACGCGGTGAGCTATCTGGTTTGCCTAATCTACAAAAAGCGCAGATTGTAGCGTGATCTCCCCCATTCTGGGTGCCCTGAAAAGACCATTTGTGTAGGGCAGGGGATATGAGAAGCGTGGAAAAATATTCGTAACACTAAACGGCCCTTGTATTTCGCCTTCTGCCAAGGCTCAACGGTTTGATAAGCCAGTTTCGCTCAAACGTATTTACGCCAGCAGGTCGTGTACAACATTCTCGAATACGTCTGTCAGTTGATACCGCCGGCCCTGATGTTGGAATGTCAGACGTTCATGATCCACACCCAGAAGGTGGAGAATGGTCGCCGAAAGTCGTGCACATGCACAGGGTTGCGGGCAATATTGTAGCCAAGTTCGTCGGTCTTTCCGCACGAGAACTCTTTCTTGATACCTCCGCCGGTCATCCACAATGTGAAGCAGTGCCGATGATGGTCTCGTCCAAACCCTTCCTGCGTCAGGCGTCCACCTCGCGGGTATGCAGCCAGCGCTCTCGCATTGTCCCAATCCGTTCAATCCGAAGCTACAATTACGTTCGTGCTTTCTTGGCCCGTGTCCGGTATTCTCGGGCGTTTCAGTGGGTCAGCAAGGTTACTCCATCTCGCTGAGGTCATACCAGTCGATCGCCAGCTCACTAATACCGTCCTCACCGGGGGGACGCTCCACAAGGGTCGCGAGGGTCGAGCCGAAGATGTCGAAGCCCATAAGCCGGTCTTGGACACGCACAGAGCCGGCGAACGTGGTATCCGCCCAGATGTCAAAGTAGGAGAAGGCGTCGCGGTCGTGGGTGGTCGCCGCCCAAAGACGGTCCTGGTCATCGAAATCGAATGAGATCGGCTTGAGGAGCCACTCCTTGGGCTTTTCGCGAAACTCTGCAGCCATGGCCTCTATCTCCGAGGCGGACATCCCTCCCGGGCGACTGCTTAGACTGCCGATGAGATCCACATGGGCACTCACGTCACGCTCGTTGGGCAGAGCTTCGACGTAGCTGGGTGAAGCGACCACAGTGGCGGTTGAAGCATCCCTGTGAGCAAAGAATGCTAGCTCATGTCCGCAGACCTGGTACACGAGGCCCCCGTTTGGCGTTGAGGTCCCCACCGCTTCGTTGAAACACTCACTTTCTACGGCGTCGGCTAGGTCCGCGCGCTCCCAAAGAATCTCCCCGGAGTAGGCATTGACTGCCATGGAAACGTAGTCGGACAGGAGACCGCCGTCGACGAAGCGTATCCCCACTTTGATCCCGAACAATTGATCACCACGAAGCAGCCGCGGCTGGAAGGCGTCCGACAAACGCGTCTCCGACACCAGAGTGCCGTCCGGCGTGAAGAAGGTCAGTCGTTCTTGCGCTAAATCCATAGCCACCACATGGCTGTCGCGGCTTCGCCAAATACCGGAGAGATTCACGAACTCTCCTGGTCCCTCGCCTTCGCGCCCGAATACAGTGACGCTGCCATCGCTCCGATTCACGCAGTGAATATTGGATTCGTAGGAGTTGATAACGCATGCGATCACTTCGGACACGATCGCAATGTTAACGGAAGCGGTGATGGGAGCGTCACTCGAGGCAAAGGGTAGAAGCGCGGTCGTCCCGGGTACGCCTGCTTCGTCCGATGCGCATCCGCCAATAGCCGCCAGCAAAAGCACTGCGATCAGGCCCGTGCGTAGCGGCGATATGATTCTCAACATGGGTATCCCCCTGTGGCTGTGAATTGGTGTAGTGCCAAAGATACAACGCGGAGAGCTATCTGGTTCGTCTAGTCTACAACGAGTGTAGATTGTGGAGTGATCTCCCTCATTGCGATGGCCTGAAAAGATCTTTTGTGGATCCCGAGGAGCAGGGGGTATGAGAAGCGTGGAAAATATTCCGTAACACAAAACGGACCTTGTCTTCTGCTTTCCGTCAAGGCTCAACGGTTTGATAAGCCAGTTTCGTTCAAACGTATTTACGCCAACAGGTCGTGTACCACGTTCCCGAATACATCTGTCAGTCGATACCGTCGGCCCTGATGCCGAAATGTCAAACGTTCATGATCCACCCCCAGAAGGTGGAGAATGGTCGCCTGAAAGTCGTGTACGTGTACAGGGTTGTGGGCAATATTGTAGCCAAGGTCGTCGGTCTCTCCGTACGAGAACCCTTTCTTGATGCCTCCGCCGGTCATCCACAATGTGAAGCAGCGCGGATGATGGTCCCGTCCAAACCCTTCCTGTGTTAGGCGTCCTTGTGAATAGTTGGTTCTTCCAAATTCACCGCCCCAGATCACAAGTGTGTCATCCAGTAAGCCTCGCTGTTTAAGGTCAAGGACCAGCGCTGCAGAGGCTTGATCGGTTTCCCTTGCCTGATTCTGGATGGCACCGTAGAGTCCTCCATGGTGATCCCAGCCTTGGTGGTAGAGCTGAATGAACCGTACACCACGCTCGGCGAGGCGGCGTGCCAGGAGGCAATTGGCCGCGAAGGTCCCCGCCACTCTGGCGTCTTCTCCATACAGGTCAAAGGTTGATTCGGGTTCATCCTCCAAGGAGGTGACTTCCGGTACAGAGGTCTGCATACGGAAGGCCATTTCGTATTGGGCGATCTTTGCTTCGATTTCTGGATCCTGCAGATTCTGCAACTGTATCTCTTGGAGCTCCCGCAGCGTGCGAACATGCCGTTCGCGGTCTGCTTGTGTAATTCCCGAGGGGTTACTCAAATAAAGTACAGGATCTTTACCTGCTCTGAACTGCACACCCTGGTGTCGTGAGGGTAGGAACCCGTTTCCCCAAAGCCGGGAATACAGGGGTTGCCCCATCTTGTCCTTGGTCACCAGAACAACGAAGGAGGGGAGGTTAGCGTTCTCGCTGCCTAAACCATAACTCAGCCATGATCCCATCGAGGGTCGGCCAGGTTGCTGTGAGCCGCTTTGCAAAAATGTGATTGCAGGATCGTGGTTGATAGCTTCTGTATACATGGAACGAACAAAACAGAGTTCGTCTACAATCTGGGATGTATAGGGCATCAGATCGCTGATCCATGCTCCGCTTGCTCCATGTTGTGCAAAGGAGAAGGGGGACTGCACCATCGGGAAGCTCTTTTGTCCCGCAGTCATGCCAGTGAGGCGTTGCATGCCGCGCACCGATGGTGGAAGTTCCTCACCGTGGTGGGCTTTTAGGGCAGGCTTATAGTCAAAAAGGTCCAACTGAGACGGGGCTCCGCTCTGAAGCAGATAAATAATACGTTTGACTTTTGCAGGAAAGTGTGTGGTTCCAAGAATCCCCGGCACAGGATCCCCGCTGATTTGCTTTCCAGTAGCGGAAACCGGATTCAGCAGGGAAGCCAGCGTTGCAGCGCCTAGTCCAAGTGTTGTTCGCGTCAGAAAATCCCGCCGCGTGTACTGTTGATCATAATTGTGGCATTCGTGCATGATCTATCCTCAACGCTTGGTGTAGGCTTCGTCGTGATTAAATATGAGTTGTGCGACCATAGTGAGTGCAGCTGTATTGGTGCGGTCCAGCGATGCATCCGCAACCAGTTCCCCCACAGCGAAGAGCGAATCAATATCAGCAGGTCGTTCTGCGAAGCGCTCTTTTTCCTGGGTGTACAGGTTCTCCATGAGTGATACCTCTTGGTCACTGGGAATGCGACCGGTGGCAAGCCGAAAACCTCGTCGAATCTGCGCAGCTACATTGCCGGGTGCTTCGCGCTGGATGCGCTCAGCCAGCGCCCGCGATGCTTCGACAAATTGCGGATCATTCAAGAGTACCAGGGCCTGGAGTGGGGTATTGGTATTCTGGCGCTGAACGAAACACGTAGATCGGTCGGGAGCATCAAAGACCAACATGGTCGGTGGTGGTGACGTTCGCCGAATGAAGGTGTACAGACTCCGGCGATAAAGTGCTTCTCCCTCATCCTGTTTGTAGTGCAGAAGAAATTGCGAAAAGTTACCCTTTTCAATCCATAGTCCCGGAGGCTGGTACGGCTTGACGCTCGGACCGCCTACCTGGTTCACTAGGAGGCCGCCGGCTGCGAGAGCGTTATCGCGAATCATTTCTGCAGTCAGGCGGTGTTTTGGTCCCCGGGCCAGAAGTACATTGGCGGGATCCAGCTCCTGTAATTCCGAAGGCGCAGTGCTGGACTGTCGGTACGATGCACTCATCACGATAGACTTGATAAATGCTTTAACGTCGTAGCCGGACTCTACAAAAGTGACTGCCAAGTAATCCAGTAGTGCCGGATGCGAGGGTAGGGCGCCTTGGCTCCCAAAATCTTCTGGTGTGACTACCAGACCCTGCCCGAAAAACATCAGCCAATACCGGTTCACCGCCACACGTGCCGTCAGTGGTTGTTCAGGGCTGAAGAGCCATTGTGCCAATCCTAGACGGGTAGGGGGTAAGCTGTCTGGTAAAAGGCCCAGAACCTCAGGGGTCGAGGGGTATACCTGATCGCGTGGTTGATCATAGAGGCCGCGTTCAAGGACATGTGTCGGACGTGGTTCGGCCATTTCTTCCATGACCATAACCTCCATCACTTCATTGATTGTTGCTTCCTCCTCAGCTCTAGCTTCTTTGAGTTCCTGAAGCAATTGTACGTAGCGTGCATCTTGATAGTGTAGGTAAGCCGCGAGCGCATCACCTTCCTGTGCCGGTATGTCAGCCAGCATGGCGATATCAGACGCTGTCAGCATTCTCTTATAAATCCTGAGTTCGTCCATATCGCCCAGGAAGATACCGTCATCTCCCCCAAACGCACGGTAGCTTCGCCCAATGCGCAATGGTCGGCTTGTGAGGCGGTATAGACCATCCACGGGGAGAATGCTCTTGTAGAGTTTATCGTATTCAATCACGGCAGGGACACGCCGCCCTTGTATATAGAGTTGAATCCCATCTGCGCGGCTGGAGCCGTCGTAGGTGACCGCTGTGTGCGTCCAATCTTCCTTGGCTATAGGCTCCGCGGATCGCACATGGAGGTAGTTGTGTGGAAGAGCATGGATCAGACGAGCCGACAGGTGGTTGAGACTGTCCAGATATACCTCCCATCCACGCCAGTACGTGTTTTTGTGGAATGCATTGCCAACAATCCGTGTATAGGCCCCGGACGTGTCTGGTCGGAGCCATACGGTGATGGAAAAGGGATCGATGCGTTCAAAATTGCCAGCTTCAGCGACCTGTAGAAAGTCGTAGTCACTGTCAAAATTCACCGCTTGCCCCGCTCGTCCTTCCACCAGTGTCAGTGTACCGCCCCCCGTCTTGCCCTCCTTGCCATCCGGGATCGTGTTGGGTGTCGCATCACCTGTGGTCTGATCAAACGGGAAGTAGCTAGTGAGGCCCCGATCGAGTGCATCCCCTGGGATTTGTACTTCCATGTGTGCCCCCGTACGTTTAACTTCCTCTTCACGGGCGACCAGTGCAGCTTCTAACTCCTCAACTCGATCACGTTTTTTCTCGAGTTCAACTTCTTCTTCTGGAGTGGGCAGCATGAGTAGTGGACCGGCGTTGCCATCATCACCAGTCATGCCCAACTCATTTACGTTATTAAAGAAAGCGGAGAGTTGGAAATACTCTGCCTGGGAAACAGGATCAAACTTGTGATCATGGCACCGAGCACATTCCATAGTCAGTCCCAGAAAGGCCCGTGAAGTTGTATTTGTACGGTCTGCCACGTATTCGAGCCGGTACTCTTCGTCGATCACGCCTCCCTCCGCAGTCATGGGGTGGTTGCGATGAAGTCCCGTAGCCAGTATCTGCTCCCGGGTAGCGTTGGGTAGCAGGTCACCGGCCAGCTGCCAGGTCACGAACTGATCGTAAGGCATGTTTTCGTTGAAGGCCTTGATCACCCAGTCCCTCCAGGGCCACATCGTTCGGATGCCGTCCGCATGATATCCGTGACTATCTGCGTATCTGGATAGGTCCATCCACTCGGTTGCAATACGTTCGCCATAGGCTTCGGAGGCCAACAGGCGGTCTACCACGCGTTCGTAAGCACCGGGCGCGATATCTGTCAGAAAATCGTCAATTTCTTCAAGTGTTGGAGGTAACCCGGTAAGATCTAGTGTAACACGGCGCAGCAGACGTTCGCGATCTGCTTCCTCAGCGGGTTCCAAGCCTTCCCGTTCAAGCCGTGCAAGGATAAAATAATCGATGTTGTTTTGCGGCCAATCCCCATTTTCCACAGCGGGGAGTGGGGGCAGGGTCGGGGGTATGAAGGCCCAATGGGGTTTCCATTCGGCTCCCTGTTTGATCCAGCGCTGAATCAGAGCGATTTCGTAGTCGGAGAGCGCTAGGTTGGATTCGGGGGGCGGCATGACCGTTTCTGGATCCGTCGAGGTGATGCGATGCATCACTTTACTGCGTCCGGGCCGCTTGGGGACGATGGCATGACCACCGGACTGCAGCTTTGTTAAGAGCGCCCCCTCCTCTGTATACAGCCGCAGATCCCCTTGGCGGGCATTGTCGTCTGGCCCATGGCATGCATAACAACGATCGGATAAAAGTGGCTTAATGTGGAAGTTGTAATCGACGCGCTCCGGCAGGCGGGCAAGCGTGTCGGAATCCACCTCAATACCGGATGAGCAAGCTCCGATCAGCAGTATGAGCAAAAGCGGGAAGAAACGCATTAAGAAAAAATCAGCATAACAAGCCCCAATTTAATTGTTTTTTGCAAGAGCTTCTTGTAAAACTCTGGAATTTACGATTGTTCAGGATTGCGTGAGAGGCTACAGGTTTCCACCTCTGGTTAGTACAACTGGGTGTAGAACAGCTTTTAGATCAGTTCTCGTGTAGCTCCTGCAAGGCATAGGAGCCTTCGCTCACAAGAATAAAAGACAGGAGCGGGGCTCTGAATTGGTTCTCTTTGTTGCAACAAACGCAAGAAAACGGGAGTATCCATATCGCTTAGAACGGATGTGGTATGGGTCAAAATTAAGTTGAAGCCACACCCAATTCCTGGCTTGAAGCCTCTTGAATAAATTGGTTGAATATACTCCCAGAGGCATCAACCAACTCGTCTATACGCCATAACGGGACTATAAGTCGCAGCTTATTACCGGATCTACCTGTAGATCCTACAAGGTGTGCGCTTTGAAGCTTCGGGAGAATTTTTTTGAAAAAATAGCCAGATTGTTTTCCGATTCGTTGACCAATAACGTTTTCGTTTATTGCGGTTGCTCGATTGAACATTCGTATAAACTGCATGGCGATTTTCATGTCATCGTCCATACTTGGTACATCTATTTCTCCGGCAATCTCTTCCTGTTGCGATCCTAACTTAACACCTCGACCGTTCAGTACAACAGATATTTTGTCTGGATCGAAGAATACTCTCTGATCTTCAGAGTCTTTACCAATGGCTATTGAGTCAAAGATGCAGTCGTCAAAAACTGTACCCCCTAGTTTTTCGGAATCATCAAGTGCGAGTTGTGCAAAACGGCACTTGTAAAATCTGCAATTGGTGATTTCGGAATTGGCAAGGCTTGTCATGTTAAAAAAAGAATTGGATATATCCAGATTCTGCAGTTTTCGCTGTTGCAAAGCATTTGCGGGAAAACTTACATCATTAATCGAATGAGTTTCTTTCGAATATTCCATTAACTCCAGCATTAGTGCTGCACAGTTTTCTCGGATGTAGGATACATACCATGTACCTTGCGATAATTCATGAAGATTGCAAAGCAGATTTTTTATTGATATAGATGTGTTTTGGTCTGTTAAGTAGCGAGTAGCTTCTTTAATCACTGACGGCGTTAGTGCACGAGCATCCAGAATTAGTTTTGCATTTGGACTGTCCCGCATTTCCAAAGCGCGGGCTAAAGCCTGGCCTAGATAGAATTCCTGAAAGTCTTCGTGGTCGAATCGGACACGAATGACACCTCGGAATTCATCCTGGCTCAAGAGTGAATGATCCGGGATACGTATAGATATCTGCCGCAACATACTTGGGTTCTTGCCTTTTTTTTCGGCAAAAAATTCTACAACGAGCTGTACAACATCAAGGTTGAGAGCATCCACCGAATTAACCCACATTTCGAAAGCGAATTGCGAGAGCAGTTCGTGATGTTCATCCCGTGTGAGCAGAGGTACTTGGTCTCCTGACTTATCAAGTGACTTGTCAAGCCATTTGTACATCTCCCGATCAATGATACCCTCTACAAAATCGAAAAAACAATCCGTTGGAGAATGACCTATTCGTCGCAGAAATTTATCTAGGTCCTCTTCCTCTTCGGCTACATCCATGAGTCTCTGGACGAGCACTGCTCTTGTCAGCACCGGATGATCCTTTCTTCCCAATCGCGCTATAACTTTTGAGTACAGATCTCCGGGGTTGCAAATGCCCCTTTTACTGGCATATTTTAGAAACACTTCACGATCCCATCGATTCAGAGCGAACTGATGAGTTTCTACATTATTTTGATTTTGATCAGAGCGAACAGAATCTAGTAATTTTGTTTGGGTGCGCAATAACACATCAAAATATGCTCTGCGGGTTGCAACCAGTAGGGTTCCGGTAGAAGACAATTGATTGACCAATTGGCCAATTGCTGAAAAAGCTTCGTTAGATTTTGTATCAACAAGCATCTCTTCAAATCCATCAAATGCTGGTACAATCGCCCCCATCTTAACAAGCTCGAGAAATGAGTCATAGTACAGAAATGGAAAACGAAGTCTGTTCAAAAGCGATGCCACAACGGCATCATCGAGACGCAAAAATGGACGTCCTTCCAAGGGAACCGGAAGGATCAGCGCGCTCGTTTCTTTCCTTTTGAATGCTAAAGCTTGGTCCACAGAAATTTTTTCAATAAGCGAGGTTTTGCCTTCCCCCGCGTCGGAAGTCAAAAAGTATATTGAAGTTATGCCCAGTGGAGGGTGACTAAGCTGATTTCGGAGTTCATTTGTTGAATCAGGCAAGGTGCAATCTTTCTGGGGCTTATTTTGCCAGTCAAGTAGATTAGCACTTGGAGACACGTAGTATTTAGGAGGAGAAACATAATTGATGATCCGGTCTGCGAGAGTAGGTAGCCGCGCGAGGTATGAACGAATCCACTGTTCTGCGGTCCAAACCGCATCGTCGTGTTCGACCTTAATCCTATTCAGATCTGTTTGTATTTCCGCCTCCACCAAATTGCCTCGGATAAACAATAATAAGTGGCCCTTATCCACAACCACTTCGTTGTTTTCATCTGCGAACGTTGTTACTATGCGTTTGAAGCTTTCGAATTGCATCTGTATACCTGTGATTTACAGTGTTACAGCAGTATAATTCTCCGTGGATAGCTGTTGATACGGATTGTCACGCCTGCTCGACATCTTTGGAATTATGTGGGTGATGAGTGCCTCTTTTAGCAAAGCATATTCGGATACCTGGCCACATATCATCATCCCCGGATACTAAAACCAAATGTTCTTCTTGATGAGTCGCATAATGGACTAAGTCTACGACAATCATGGAATCAACCAGCTTCTGTTCTGCCCGATAAAATACTGTTTCGGGTTATGCACCGCAGCCTGCATGAGTGCAGATTTTATTATAAACGAAGGGGTTCACAACCGAGATTGGACAATTGTACGGCGCCGCACACTCGGGAACTGGGAAACGCTTGACTCTAAACGGAGCTGGCTGTGATCGTATTCTAAATGTATTAGCCTAACTTCGCCATTTTATAGCACTGTGAAATGGTAAAGTTGGGCTTGGACCGACGAGTTACCAAGGTTTTGTGAGGGGCGGCAGGTTTTCGCCTCTGGTTGGCATAACTGTGCTTAGGATGGGTTGCGGATCAGGCCTCTTATAGTCCCCGCACCGCATGGGATTCTCTGCAAGAACAAGAGGCAAGGGAGTTGGAATTTCCGATTGGTTCTCTTCGTTACAACCAGCGCAAAGAAACCGGAGAATCCATGTCGCTTGGTACGAGTGCGGTGTGGGGGATCTTTCGTCACTGCCTAATTTCAGAGAAACTCGAGGACTTCTTCTGTCCCGATGGATTCACCAGCCACCGCCATAGGATTCGGTGTGATTCAACAAAAATCCTGATAGGTTTCAATTATTGCTGGGCATGGGTAGAATAAGATTCGTGTTTGTGTATCCTGCAAAAACACCTAAGCCTCCGTTCACATTGGAATGCATTGGGAATGGTTCCTCAATCAAAGGATCGTGGAAGACATTGCGTTCCAATGATTGAAAATATTTGTAATAATCTTCGCTGAGTGACGAGATAATCAGACGCAATTCTTTTTTTCCGATCTCGTCTGACACGTTAAGGGTAGTCCCACTCCACGAGTAGTCCTTCCCATCAAATAGTCTGTCTGTCACAACAAATTCTCCACATGATAGACCACTGCCCCCTCCTGGATCAATCGGATCAGCAATATCGGTGAAATAGCCGCAGGACCATCCGGGAGTCAAGCCATCAAAAGATATTGTTCTGTATACACTGTCAGGATCTGTCTCATCAGATGCGTACTGGTTCCGCACACGACGGTAAACCCCTATTCTATAAAAATTTATACCCGGCATGTCTGAAAAAACGATTTTGAGTTGATATCTGCTTACGGGAATTATATCGAATTCAGGTGGCCGATATTCAATTGAATAATCGGATATCACGACTGGAGAAGGAGCCGCAGAAGTAGCTTGAATACTGGCTTGGCCTGGGAAATCCACTTGAAGTGTATACTGGGTTCCATACGAAGGTGACCCACCTGTACCAGATACGTATCTTCCATTTCCCTGATAACTCAAGATATCAACCATGTTGGAACCGTCCATGATCCTCACAGATGCATCTGAAATGTATTCGCGTGTCGCATCTCGCTTTACGGTGATGCCCAGACTTCTATGCATTGTGACGGACCAGATACTGTCTGGGGAAAAGAAACTTGTAACCACCGGCTCCGAATCATATTCAGGAGGATCCACTTCAACGATGGTTTCGCAACCCAAACAAAACAGGACCATTAAAGGCAAGAGGCACTTCATCAACGGTTGCTAAAATTCAAGTCTGTAGTTTATAAAAGGAAGGACCGGAAACGCGCTGGTTTCCTTGAAAACCATATAGTTCTGCTCATCCCCCTGCTCATTGCGCGCTTGATCCGTTTGCAAAAGAAAAGGATTCCGTCTACTGTATGCATTATAGACTCCAAACGAGAACGTGCGATGGGACCATCCCAAGTTTCGTTTTATATGCATGGATAAATCAAGACGATGATATGCGCGCATACGAACAGAATTTCGATCACCGTACACGCTTAACAAGCGTGAATTGTCTTGCTCAAAATAATCTATTGCTCCACCTGGATCGTGCAGAAATCCATAAAAACTACCGACTGGCAACCATACAGCTTGACCGGTACCATACACCCAGACGGCAGACACTTCAATAGACTCCTTCCAGTGCCAATTAAGGGCCGTGGACACATCATGCAAGCGATCAAATCGATAAGGAAAAGTTCGTCCGCCATTTAGCCCAGGAAAATTTCGCTGTGTTCTTGTCAAACTGTACCCAATCCATCCCGTTATTCGTCCGGTCCTCTTCCGAATAAATAGTTCTCCCCCGTAGGACCATCCTTTTCCACCCTCAATTTGGTTTTGCCAAGCGTCTCCTGATATGTTGTTGGTTTGAGCACCATCCATATACTCTATCTGGGAATTCATCCATTTATAGAAGCCTTCAACTGTGGCTTCGTATTTATTTTGAGTGGAATTCCACGCAAGTCCTGCTGCTACTTGAGTTGCACTTTGAGGGCGCACCTGATCTGTCGCTGGAACCCACAAATCCAAGGGGAGAGATAAACCGTTGCTAACAGGCAATAAATGTGAATATTGTTTCAGTATGGTGAAAGATGACTTAAGCGCCATATTGGATGCGAATTTCCACCGAACATTGAATCTGGGCTGAAGAAAGCTGTATCTCCGTCCCGTGACGAAGAAGCTTGAAGCTCGGACCCCAGCATTCATTGATAAATTTGAGAGCAGCTCGACTTCATCTTCAATGTATGCGTGCACCTCCACCGCTCTGATCTGATAATCTGGATGATACACTGTATCTACAGGAGCAATATCTTCCCCGAACTCTCGTTCTGAAAACGTCCCAGTATGATATGCATGTGCAGTACTTCCTACTCCGAATCGTACATAGTGGCTGGGATTGGGAACAAAGTCAAAATCCATCCGACCTACAATATCTGTAATTCCCGACAAAAAGCTGGTACGATAGAAAGAATGTGTGGTGGAGAGATTATCAAGCTTCCTGACCTCTTCTTGATTTTGTGTTCTGGTCCGATAGCGTGTATATCCCAACAGTGCATTGGAAAAGAATCGAGATCCCCATACTCGATTCCAACGCATGGTAGCTGTCAGGTTACGCCATCCTAAATCTCCTTGATCACGTTCCTGCGTGTTGTTAAACTCGCGACCTCTACGGTGTCGCCAATACCCCAGATCACGTCCAGTGTAAAAACTCAGATAGACTCGATCTTTACTGGAAACGATGTAGTTCACCTTAGCGCTGGCATCATAAAAATAGTACCCTGCTTTCTCATTCTCACTAAGGAAAGGGTATACTAATAAATCCAGATAGGTCCGCCTTGCAGCAACAATAAAGGAGGCTCTGTCCTTTTTGACCGGGCCTTGAAAGGTAAAACTGGAAGCAATAATCCCTACAGATGCCGTTCCTTCAAATTCTTTCAAATTTCCTTCTTCCATGCTCAAATCAATTACCGAAGATAATCGACCTCCATAACGTGCAGGAATCCCCCCCTTGATCAATGTTACCTCTTTAATCGCATCACTGTTGAATACACTCAAAAATCCGTACAGGTGACTGGCGTTGTACACCGTGACTCCGTCCAACAAGACCAGGTTCTGGTCAGGACTGCCTCCACGAACGTACAGACCAACCGCCCCCTCTCGGCCCGACTGGACCCCAGGAAGTAACTGAAGCGTCTTGAAGATGTCTGTCTCTCCCGCCAAAACAGGAAGTGCTCGAATGGTTCCGACCGGCAACTTGATTTGGCTCATCTGAACGGCTTCTACCACTGACTCCCCGGCCGCAACAATTTCTACCTCGCCAAGCCTGGTGATCCCAGGCCGTAATTCAATGCTCAACTGAATATCATCTGTTAGTTTTTGATCCAACGTAAAGGGGATATAGCCCACATGGGAGACGACAAGACGCACGGAATCCGCGGGAACTGAGAGGCTAAAAAACCCATAGCGGTTGGTCGTTGTCCCAATACCTATATCTGGCGCATAAACGGTTGCTCCGACTAAACTTTCAGTACTCTCGGCATCTACCACAAATCCACTAATTACATATCTGTCTTGTTCGTTATTCTGTTCAAGTTGCTGGTCAATCAATATCTCGCTCACAGTTGATTTGAGCAGCAAATGGTTGGCATTGGTTTCCTGGGACCAGCAAACCAGAAGGATGCAATAGACTACGGCTGAAAAATATCTGAACATAGACGTACTCAGATTACTGCACCTTGAATGAGGGAATGAAGCTGGGGATGTCCCAGATTTAGTTGATCTTTTATTCTCGGAACCGATTCGAGGTAGACTTGAGTTGATGTTTGTTTACACAGTTCAAGAGTGCTTGTTGCAGTTTTGGTAAATGTTCTGCATTTTTGATTTTGTTCAGTCGGGGCCTGCAGTCTTTGATCGCGTAGGCGACCCATCGTTGGCGTTGACCTGAGTTGGTCCAGCGTTTCACTCTGCCGATTCGATCCTGGATCAAGCCATTGATATTTTCGATGATGTTTGTTGTGCGAAAGTGCGTTCCCAATTCTTCTGACACGCCCAGTTTATGGAGGGTCAAGGTTTCCTCCAACCCTTCCAGCAGGCTATTGGCCGCAGCGGTTTCGCCCTGTTCCACCAAGTCATTGTAAAGCGACAGCAATTTGTTCTTTGCGCTGGCGTAGTCGGGGGTGTGATAGGCGGCATTCATGCGAGATTTCACGGCGGACTCCCGCTCGCTCTTCTTGATCTTTCCGGCCACGTTTTCCTGTTTGTGCCAAGTGCACCGCTGGACCTGGGCATAGGCCCCAAAGACCTGATTGACGGCTTTGCGAAGCCCCTTTGCCCCATCAAGGATCACCAAAAGCCCCTGCTCATACCGGAGTCCGCGATCCAGCACATCTTGCAACAGGCCCTCGACCGCATTCGCATGCTCGGTCGTTGCTTGAACGAAGTCCAATATATCCTTCTCTCCCGTTGCGGTGATGCCGACACAGATCATAATCTGCTCCTCTTGTTGAGACTTCCCATCAAGGATCAACGCCACATACGTCTCGCCATCCAGGCGCCGCATCCGGAAGTCCTCCA
>MPNB01000068.1 GCA_002238805.1 Rhodothermaceae bacterium bin80
CTCGCCGCCCACGGTCCGCGTATCGGTGTGGTGAATTTCGTCGGTGAGAATGGCATCCCGGTCATCCCGCGGATCGTGAATATCATATCCCTTGCCCTTGAGACGTTGGATGATCGTCTGACTGGCCATTCGCAGTTTTTCATCTTCAAGCGGAAGCGGTTCATACCCCCGCAAACCATCCATGACCAGTCGGGACAAGGTACGCCATTGTGCTTTGGGGACACTGAAATCCTGGCCGAGATTGAGCAGGGTCCGTTGCTTGGACATCCCGTTCACCCGATGGGATTCAACCAGGGAAAAGGTGTCGGCTTGGGCCCCGGATTTAAGGGTACGAGATTTGGACCGGATATACATAAAACAGGGGGCGATTTTGAGGGATTTTACGGGGAATGGGCAAGTAGGTTCCCGAAAAATCCACTATATCGGGGTTTTTGGGAAAAATCCAAAAAAAAAGGGCGAATTTGGGTAAAAAAGGCCGATTTTGGCCCTAAAATCGCCAAATTTAGGCCAAAAACCCCGAAATTAGCGCAAAAGATCAGTCAGTGTGCGACTGAATTTGCAAACTTGCGGTTAGGAATATGATGGAAAAGCAGCTGCTATACGAAATATTTAAATGCAGGACAAGTCCTGTCTTGCGATACATACCACACGCAACTGGTAAAGAAAAAGAACCTTCAACGATTAGTTGATTGCCAATCAGTCCTGAAGTTCAGTTCTCTGATAAACTCAAAAGTGTTGCAGCAACGTACCTTTAAATCCTTACATACATCGGGAATGTGACGATTTGCGCGTTCTCTCTTCGGCTTCGAAACCTCAGTAGTGACAACAACGCGTTTTTCAGGGTCCCGGAGGGCATATGCGATTAGGAACGGATCTCGTCCAATCTTCCTTATGTCCTCGTCGTTTAAATCTGAACAGGTGGGCAACATTGACCTGAATATACAACTTCGTCATTGACGAATCGAATATTCCCACCGCCAGGCCGATCAAACTCACAGACGGCAGCTGGGGCGTGTTCGTGTCTCACGAGGATATACAAGTGTTGCGCAACCACCTGATCGTCGCGTTTAAGATACAGGGGGAAGACCTGGTATGCACAACTTGTGACCCGCGAACACACTGATAAGCAGGGGGTAGCTTTCTCAACAGCCGCGCGCCGGATTGATCTTAATATAGAGGCAGAAGCAAGATACCTCCTCTACCGTCAACGCCGGGTAGAGATGTCTCAGGGAAAACTCTTCCGCTCCTCCGATGTGGTCATTCCAGATCAGAACGAAAGAATATTCCCTAATTACTCCAAGAAGCACCGTACGATACGGCAGAGATCCTGCTCCCGGTCAAGATGACACCCCAAAAACACGATAGGATGAAGAAATTACAGAGCTTGCTGCCGGATTGTCTTGCGTGCGGTAAAGACAGGTTGTCTTTTTTCAACAGTCTCACAATGTGAAATTTCCGAGTGCACCTTGGAAACCGGCCATTGAGTTTCAAAGAGGACGATCTGGAGCGCAGTTTAAATGCACGATCGCTGGGGTTCACCCCGTCTGGAGCACTTGGGCTTGCTGTGCTTGTATCAATAGAGACCTACGAAATCGAAATCAATTGGGTCAAGGAACTGACGGCGGATTCCATGACGGAACCGCGCCGTCAACAAGAAACTCGCCGATCCACGACACCCAGCCGGCAGCATTATAAAACTTGGTTCGTACTTGTGAAGCCGTGAATTGCACCTCATCTTTGCCGAGTTGACTGCTGTGAGCCAACTCGTTTCTCTCCGCGACGAGTTCCATAAAGTCAAGGGAAGCACGTAGCACGCTGTCGTTTTCTTTGATAGCCTGGTCAGCATTCTTCTTAAAGTCTGGACCAAACTTGCCCAAGAAACTATTTACTTTGCCCGAATTCCAGTCAAATAGCATGTGGAATTTTCGGTCTAAAGCTCCGGTCCGGACGAAATATACGAGCGTCTGTTGACTAGAGACACTAGTCGCGAAGTCCTCTAAAACAGATCGGGTCCGACGCTCAAGCCAGTTCCCCGCGGCAAGGACCATCGCCTTCGCGAAAGCGGAACGTGTGTCAACCAAGATCTTGGCATCCTCCTTGAGTAAGATCTGTTCCAAGTCGGCTAGGTTGTTCCACAAGCGTTCGACGTAAGATTCCTGTGGTTCGGAGGGTGCCTCCATATGTAGTTATCTGCTGGACAGGACCTTCTTCGCAATGCGGAGCCTAGCCTTGACCTTGGCTGGCTTCGTCGTACCTTCCAACAACGCGTCTCGAAACGCAGAGTCTTGATCAATGGCAGAAATATCTGCAGCGCGCAAAGTCTTGACAGCCGTGGAGGTATCATCAAGTCTCGGCCGTAGTGCTTCGGCGAACACGACCTCAAAGAGGTGCATGTTGAATCGAGAACCACCGGCCACCAAGAAGGCATTATCTGGCAAGTCCGAGCAAGCATCCAAGAATTCGGCAAAGAGACATTCCACGTGGTCGATCATCATAGAATCGAACTGGTACTTGCAGTGTCCAGAAAACCGATTGAGAAACTTCACCATTGAGGGTCGGTACTCATCAAGCCAAAGCAAGAGCGCGAATGATCGAAGTAGAATCTCTACGTCTTTGAAACGAACGTCAGGTTCTGGTCGCTGTAGCAGGCGCCGCCACTTTGACCATGTGTTCAGCCTCAGCAGTCTAGTCAAGAACTCAGAGTCGTACAGACTCATCCTCAGTTCTTGAGCTGACAGATTTACGCCCCCCGAGTTCAAGCGGTTAAACACTTCAAACATTGAGGAGTGGTCGTCGGTTGGTCTAACCTGCTTGATAACGACATTCCGGACTGTTCGCAGGTCCAGGGTTCGTCTCTCATCCCCGAGGGTCGCATACTTTTTCCCGTGGAAAGGACTCTGCGCACCCGATCCTCCGTCTTGTCCCTTGAGTGACAGCCCGAAATTTGAGAACAGTTCATCGTCATGAAGTATTGACTTATCAAGTGAGCCACTTATGTCGAACAGCCCCCTAATCTTGGCGCGTGCTTCGCGTTTAGGGAACCGCCCCATAACAAAGTAATAGAGGGACATGAGTCTCTGTTGACCATCGATCAGTAGTAGGGGACCTCTGTCGTGCTGGTAGAGAAATACTTGGGGAACGGGCAGTCCGAGAAGTAGGGACTCAATAAGACGTGAAGCCCTAGCTAGATCCCATATGAAATTTCTCTGGAATCCAGGTATACGGATAGCACCTGAATCGATGAACGAGACGATGACAGCGACATTGAAATCGTTGGGGACTGCTGTGATGTCGTATTCGGGAATATAGCCGCTAGTTGCTAACGCCTCCTTCCCGTAGTCGCGCCAGTCTTCTTCCATAATATCGTACTCTATCCGAACTTTCGCGGAATTTGATACATTCGTTCTCATGAATGGTTGCATGCTTGTGCGAGATTCAGGAAAGAGTTTAGCGCGTGAGTAAGGAATCTGATTCGTGAGCTAAGTGAATTACGAAACCCATCGGTAAGGCAATAGTGGATCTGGTTAGCTATGAGAATGGAACCGCGGAGAACGGCATTCTCATTAAACTGGGGGCTACGGTGCTGCTGCGATTCTCGTATTTACCGTGAGACTGGCAGAAACAGTACAGAAGTCAAAGTCCGCGTGAAAAGAGTACTTCGCGAATGATTCTCACCCCCGATTGTATATTCAATCTGAGCAGGTGGGCAACATCGACCTGAATATACAAATTGAGCATACCCGATTGTCTACGGATTCATCGAGTGGCGATCATGGAACCCACATGAGTGGGCTTGACATCCAAGATTTTGGCAGCCTTGGTCGTGGACAGCGCACCGGAACCCATCATGCGGCCAGTGAGCGACAAGAGTGCCCGTCCGACCCTGTAACGATGAACACCGTAATAACTCGGGCCACCAGGTGATTGGCGGCCTCTCTCGCGTTGCTTACTACGATTGAGCTCCCATTTTTGGGCGAATCTGTCGCGGAGGTCATTAAAGGATAACTGATCAGTGCTCCCGGCGCGGAAGAGTCTGCAAGCAACCATCGTGTGACTCAGATTTCGTCGCTGGGCGAACGAGCTGATATGCTGTTCCTGTTTGATGATGTCCTGAATAGGATTGATACCAACCTGTTCGAGATCCTTTGTCGGCAGCAAACACGTCGAAGCGACTGTGTTGCAGAACACCTCGCTTTCCATTTCAAAATCATATCCGCTAATGCCCGTCTCATTTAGCAACAAGTGCACCATTTCGTGCAAAAGCGTAAAAGACCAAGCTGACGGCGAGTCTTGGTTGTTGATGATCACAAAAGGGGCAATATCGTCAGCAATGACGAATCCACGAAAGACATCCACTGGGATGTCGGTATGGTAACTACCCAAGTTCCCTTTGAGCAGGACGAATACACCAGCAGCCTCGGCTTTGGATCGGAGTAGATTGAAGGCTGCTCTTGAATTGGGCTCCTCGCAGTACTCGGTGGGCAGGTCGAGATCAAGCACCTGATACAGAGCGTCAACAGCATAACGCACAGCCTGATCAGTACATGCTGATACACCTTCAAGGTCTTTCAAAATACCCACGAACGGCAGGGGATTAACCTCGTCCTCGGATTTAAGTACAGCTCGAACCATACTTTGCCGACTCCGCATCTCGCGGACGAGCGCATCAATCAGATGACTCACATTATCGGATTGTATCCCCGGAATCGTACGGAAGTCGACACCGCGGGTGGTGGTAGGTGGAGGCTGGGACAGGTAGAAAGCAAGTAGTGGCCTGCGATAATGCTTTGCCATCTGAGCCAAATTAGCCCGTGTTGGATCTTTATCGCCGCGCTCCATTGCAATGAGCTTATCAACGGCCGTCATGCCACGGGAATCATGCAAGCGTATCTTCCTGACAGCTTCTTGGGGCGTCAGGCCTGCGGTCTCGCGTGCCCAAACGAGAATCTCAGGGTTTACCGTTGGCATTACACTAACCTTTGATTGTGAACTAGGTCGTCGTTATATCCACTAAATAACGAATAAATAGGAAACTACAAAAACTCATTCCTCTATCTGCGAATCGCTCGAGATCTACTTGAATGGCTACTAACGTTCCTTCGGACGGTTTCTGCAACTCAGAATCACATTTCCTCCACTTTTGTGCAGACACTTTCCTGTGTGCCACTCAAAAACCTGCCGCTATTGCGTGTCCCTGGTAGTCGAGTCCCAATCGAATCGCTCTGGACTTGGTCCAATCCGGGACAAACCCGTACATCGGAACACATGTGTCTGTAACCGGATCCACGAAACCGTCATTTTCAATTCGCCCCAGATTATACCCACTATGCTACCCCGTGCAGATAACTTGTTAGGCAGCGTGAAGACAAACAGCCTTCTTTTTCCTCGTCCTTACGGAAATTTCACCAGGGTTAGGGAAAAATGGCGAACTTGCGTTTGCACAAATCAGAGAGGGCTGTTGCCCGCATTACCTAAATTACTAGGATCATAAAGAATCGTAACATTTGTCTCATTCCGGCATTGCGCAACCAGTTGTCCTGCACGCCCGGTCATTTTGGGATAGCGATTCCTGGAGACGCATTGCTTGCGATGGCGCCCAAGTACCAAAAGCTCCGGGCGAGCGTCGAATTCTGTGTATCCCAAACGTTTTGTATCTTACTGTAGGCGAATAGCTTCGGACGAGCGTTGAATTCTGCGATATGGAAATCACGAATGACCCCGTTCACGGTACAAGTGAAAAGGATCAGATTCCCGGCGAGCAGGTCGGTGGAAAGTCGGTTAACTCGGTTCTGAAGCAGGCGACCAAGTACCGGTCAACCATTACGTCAGCTTCGCTCATGGTGCCCGAAAGCAGGACCATTGCCCGCCTGCTTTTGAAAGATGGCGGCAGCGACTGGCGAATTCACATTGTGGTTAACAATGTCCTTCAGATCCGGAGCTCAAGAGCTGCCCTGTCCATTGCCCAGGTACTTCGCGCACGATTACGGCTTATGGGACCGGAACTTCTGGACATGGTGATTTCGGGGACGCGTGACACGGCCACCCATGCCTGCTTTGCCGCCGCCATCAAGCACAGTGCGCTGCTTGGCGACTACCTTGACCTAGTGCTGCGCGAAAAATACCGACTGTTTGTACCAAAGCTCAGGCCTAGCGACTGGAGTCGCTACATTGACGACTGTCGAGCCCGGGATCCAGAAATGGCTGTCTGGACTGAGAGCACCGTCTTGCGCCTCCGCTGGGTTGTGCATGATATGTTGGCCGAGATGGGCTACATCGACAGCACCCGGTCGCTGCGGCTGCAATCTGTACGCGTCGTGCCGGATGTGCTGCGGTACCTTGAAAAAGAGCGGGAGCATTATGTGCTGAAGTGTATCACGGTTTGCCCATGAATGAAGACCTTCGAAGGCGTCTAAACAGAATTCACGACCGAATAACGGCGAAGGACTTTCTAGACTCGTCCGGGATTGGCAATGAAATTGCCTTCTTTGTTTTTGATTACCCGCCCGAAGAGGAGTTGGGCGTGCGCGAATTCATTCCTATATTGGAGAATAAGATCCGCAGCACCAAGCCCGATCTGCGTCTGGTATCCATCAACCTCTTTCGATTCCTCATTGACCACCTGCGCGATTTGAATCTGCTAGAAGAGAGTTTCCGCATCCAGAGAGAACGGGGCAATGCGGCATTGCTTCATGCCGTGAAGGGACTGCTGAATCCAGAAGATGTAGCGCGGCGAATCGTCGAGACTGCGCGGCCGAGAGATCCTAACCTCATGTTACTGCATGGTGTCGGAAGCGTTTATCCCCTGCTCCGTACGCATGCGCTACTCAACAACTTGCATCCTGTCCTAGACCGGATTCCGTTGGTACTATTCTTTCCGGGCACATACGTCCACGGCGAATTCTGCCTATTCGGTGGCACGGAGCGGGCTACTGAAGAGCGCCGTTATTACCGTGCCTTGCGCCTGATTGATTAGACCGCACAGACATGCAAATCCGAAACCTATTCCAGAAAGAAATTGGCCGCCACCTGGACGGCGTCATTAAGGTGGACCAGTTGGATGAACCGTCCGTCTGGCAGGAACTCGAGGAATTCGTCGTCACCAAGGAGATTGATCGGCATTTGCATCGATTCTTTGAGGCATTTGCGGACGCCTTAGACAGAGGCCAAGGTCCAGAGGTCGCCAGCGGGATTGGCGTGTGGGTTTCCGGTTTTTTTGGTTCTGGCAAGTCTCATTTTATCAAAGTTCTTTCGTATCTGCTCAAGAATGATTTGCACACCTACGAAGGTGAGAGACGCAAGGCCATTGAATTTTTCGAGTCCAAGATTCAGGATCCGATGCTGCTGGGCGACATCAAGCGTGCAGCCGCCGCCAGCATTGATGTGATCCTGTTCAACATTGATAGCAAAGCGAACCATGGAACGGGTAGGAATGCGCTGCTCGACGTATTTCTAAAGGTCCTCAACGAGGCATCCGGCTACAGTGGGGATTACCCGGAACTGGCCCACATCGAGCGTGGACTCGACGAGCAGGGTCTATTGTCGGCGTTTCATACCGCGTACTACGATTTGACCAAGAAAGAATGGGAGAACGACCGGGACCTATGGCTCTTCAAGCAGGATAAGGTCATTCAGGCACTCACGAAGGTCACCGGTCAGAAAGAGAACCTTTGCGAAGTACAGGTTACGCAAGCTAAGCAGAACTTGTCTTTATCAATTGAGAACTTCTGCGAATGGGTTCGGCAGTACATTGATCGGAATAGACATGCGCGCCGCATCGTATTCGTCGTGGACGAGGTTGGGCAATTCGTCGGCACAGACACCCAGCTAATGCTTACCTTGCAGACCATCACTGAAAACCTGGGCACAGTCTGCGGAGGAAGGGCTTGGATTGTGGTTACATCCCAGGAGGATATTGATGCCGTTCTGGGAAATATTGAGCATGGGAAAGCAAATGATTTCTCCAAGATCCAAGGTCGGTTCCGGATGCGCCTTACTCTGTCGAGCGCCAATGTGGATGAGGTGATACAAAAACGGCTCCTGGCCAAGCGACCGGATGTTCGCAGCCACCTCGAGGCCGCGTATCGCGAAAATGGCGACGTGCTGAAGAATCAGCTTCGGTTCCGCGACATTGGCATGACACTTACGCCATTTGGCAGCTCGGAACACTTCGTCATGAACTATCCGGTCGTCCCCTACCAGTTCAAGCTCTTGCAGAAGATTTTCGAGGCAATCCGCAAGGCAGGAGCCACCGGCCTCCACCTTGCCCAAGGCGAACGATCCCTTCTCGATGCGTTCCAGCAGGCTGTTGAGTCTGCTGCAGATCGAGAAGTTGGCATTCTTATTCCACTGTACAACTTCTATCCTGCCATCGAGAATTTTCTCGACACGGCTGTCAAGCGCACCATCGAGCATGCCGGCGAGGATGATGCCCTTGAGCCATTGGATGCAGACCTTCTAAAAGTGCTGTTCCTTATCCGGTACGTGGCTGAGGTCAACGGTAATGTGGATAATCTGGTAACGCTGTGCTTGGATCACATTGATGCTGCGCGGCTCGAACTACAGCACCGGGTTGAATCCAGCCTCGCAAGACTTGAAAAGCAGACGGTCATTAGCCGCAGCGGCGACAGGTACTTCTACCTTACGAGTGAGGAGCAGGATATCAATCGCAAAATCAGTCGTATCGTCGTTGAAATCAGTGAATTAGCCAAGGAGTCAGGGCAGCTACTCTTCGAAAACGTTCTCCAGGACAGGAAGAAGCACCGGTATAAGCTGAACAAGAACGACTATAAATTTGCGAGATTCGCGGATGGCTACCATTTTGGGAGGGCCACTGAGGGACTTCTGACCGTGATGGTCATTTCACTTTTGTCGGAGGAGTTCGAAACATCTCAGGATCCGGCATGGTGTGTATTCAAGAGTAGCGAGCACCACGGGCAAGTTGTCATCCGGCTCTCCGAAGATAACGCGTTCGAGGCTGAGCTCAAGAGACTGGTCCAAATCAACAAGTACCTGCGTACCAGCAGCGACGCTACATTGCCCGCCAGCACCAGGAGAATCCACCAAGACCTCGCAGATCAGAATCGGCATCGGGAAAAGCGCCTGGAACGTATGCTCAGTGAGATGTTCGCCGATGCTGCGTTTTTTGTGAGTGGCACGCCTCTTCGCGCCGAAAGCCGGGATCCGATCGGACTGCTTGACAATGCCTTGGAGCACTTGATCCATAGCGCTTACCCCAAGATGGAGTATCTGGACAGCTACGTCACGGATGTACTACGGAAGGCCCGGACCATGTTGCAGCAATACGCTGGCGGACAGACCAGTCTTTCCTCGGATTTGGAGGGTATCAATGAGCGCGCGCTGACGGACCTGAGCAACCGTTTGCGGCTGAATGCTACTCAAAGCCTGCGCGTCTCGGTGTTTGACCTAGTCGCTCAATATTCTGCCCGTCCCTATGGCTGGCCCGAGGGCGAGACTATCTTGTTGCTGACCCGGCTCGCGGTTCACGGTGAGTTGCAATTCCTAGAAGGGGGTGCGCAAATTCAGAAACGATATTTGGCCGATGCGCTGACGAGTCAAAGGAGATGGAAAAACATCCTCATAAGGAGGCAGGAGCGGGTTAGAGAGGCTCTATTGAAGGAAGCACAGCAAGTAGGGCAGACGTTATTCCAAGAGTTGGGGCCGGCAGAATCTACAGAGTTACAGGCATTTCTGAGGCGGCATCTCTCGGGTTGGCAGCAGGACCTTGTACGGTTCAGGGATATTTTGCAAGTCCGTCGCTATCCGGGCAAACAAGCCGTGGTTACGGCATTGAATCTAGTTACAGGCTTGCTCGCGAACCCTGACGGGACTCAATTTTTCGAGCAGTTCAACGAAGCTAGGTCTCAGTTGAGCGGGCTAAAGCAGGATTTTGATGATTTGCGGCACTTCTTCGAGCATCAGCGACTTATCTGGGACCGGCTCTGTGAAACTCTGGATGAGTTCCGTCTGAACGATCTGGAATTGCGTGATGCCCCCGATGCCGAGGCCGCTCTGAAGCGCCTACTTGATATTCGGAATGACGAGCATCCGTATGACAAAATCAAGGAAGTTGAAGAACTGGTGAGGACCGTCGAAGCGGTCAATTTGCGGCTTATTGCAACTGCGAGGAAGGAAGCATCAAGCAGGATTGAATCCACGCGGAAAACCGTGCAGCGCGAAGTTGATGCTGCACAGGTAGGATCGGATCTCATTGTAGAATTCCTGAACGACCTCAATGAATTGAAAAGTTGGGTTGCAAAGCAGACTAGCCTCGCGCACATCGCGCACGTGATGGTCAGGCTCACCACGCTTCAGAATGACGCCGTTGGGAAGGTGAACAAGGCCGGTCCCAGAGTAGAAAATGGACCAGAGCCGCCTCGTCCGGTATGTACAGTGCGCCCTTCAGCGCTAGCAGCAGCACAAGCTCACCTTGAGACGGAGGAGGAGGTGACACAATTCATAGAGGCTCTGAAGAAGGAGCTCATCTCGGCTATTAATCGAAACGAGCGGATTCGTATTTGCTAGATGAACATGACCACTGTCAAGGCCTATGCGCAGCAGGCTCGCCGGGAATTCATCGCTGCTATCACGGAACGCGCAGCAGAGTACGGGTTAAGGGAATCCGGCACGGCACCACTGGAAAAGCGTGGGGACGTTGTGTTCATCGGAGGACGGGCATTTCCGGGGGAGATTGAAGAGCCGCGCCGACGCTTGGAACAACGTATACGCGCCGAGGGCTTCGGGCAGGTCATTGAAGGCATGGCCTACACATGGTTCAACCGGCTGGTGGCACTGCGGTACATGGAGTTGTACGGCTTTCTGAAGCACGGTCTACGTGTGCTCAGTCACCCGGACAACGGTCGTGAGCCGGAGATTCTCCAGCGCGCACATGAAGTCGACTTTCCAGACTTGAACCGCGACCAGCTGATTGCGCTAAAGCTCGACGGGTTGCACGATGAAGAATTGTACCGTCTGCTTCTTCTTGCGCAGTGCCGCGCGCTCCACAGAGCCATGCCGCTCTTGTTTGATCCGATTGGCTACGAATCTGAGCTCCTTCTCCCCCGCAATCTGCTTCGTAGGGATTCCGTGATACACAAGCTGGTCCGCGATGTTGAGGAGGATGCCTGGGACGCCATCGAAATTGTTGGTTGGCTGTACCAGTTTTACATCTCCGAGAGAAAGGACAAAGTCATCGGTAGTGCAGTCGCTGCTGAGGACCTCCCGGCAGCTACGCAGCTGTTTACGCCCAACTGGATTGTCAAGTATATGGTCCAGAACTCGCTCGGTGCTATGTATCTGGCCACGTATCCAGAATCAAAGCTGGCCGGGCAGATGGAGTACTACATTGTTCCGAGTGCTCAGACCGCGGGCGCACTGGCATCGATTACGCCCAGTGCACTGGATCCTGAAGAGATCAGATTAATGGATCCAGCGGTCGGTTCAGGGCACATATTGGTGGAGGCCTATGA
The DNA here is from genome assembly GCA_002238805.1 of Rhodothermaceae bacterium bin80. GTDB lineage: Bacteria > Bacteroidota > Rhodothermia > Rhodothermales > Bin80 > Bin80. The sequence continues at coordinate 11,487 of MPNB01000068.1, forward strand.
TTTATTCAGGGCAATTTACCTAGAGCGCGGCTATACGCGTCGCGAAATCCCCCGCCTGATCCTTACGAAGAACCTGTTCGGCCTTGACATCGATCCGCGCGCAGCACAGCTCGCGAGCTTTGCAGTGCTGATGAAGGGGTTGGCAGACGATCCGCGGCTGTTGGAGGCGGACATTGTACTCAACGTCGTTGCTATTCGCAGTAGTACAGGTCTGGATGTTGAGCTACTTGTTCAACAGGGGACCGCTTACGGTTTGGCTGCGGATGATTTGCGGGCACTTAAAACCCTTTACCGCCACGGCTCGACTTTCGGATCGCTCATCCGAGTACCCGAGCCCTTGTATTCCCGCCTGCCCGCCTTGGCGCAGTTGAGCAGACCACGCTCGTTGAACATGTTCATTGAAGACGCGCTCCGGCGCTTGCGTCCGCTGGTGGATCAGACGAGGCTGCTGGGGATGCGGTACGATGTTGTGGTGGCCAATCCTCCCTACATGGCGAGCAGTGCCATGACGGCAGTTCTGAAGAAGTATGTGAAGAAGCAGTTTCCCCAGGCTGCCGGGGATTTGTTTGCGTGCTTTATCGAGCGGAATCTTGAATTCAGTAAGCCTTACGGCCGACTTGGATTCATGTCGCCGTTCGTTTGGATGTTTCTTTCTGCGTACGAGTCATTGCGCAAACGAATAATTGGTTACGAAACCATAACATCCCTCGTTCAGCTCGAATACTCAGGATTCGCAGGCGCAACTGTGCCGATTTGTACGTTCACACTGCAGAAGGAGCGTATACGTGGATATCACGGCGGTTACATCCGGCTTTCAAGTTTTCGAGGCTCAAAGAATCAAGCGCCGAAGACTCTTGAGGCGATTAACAATCACGATTGCGGCTGGTTTTTCCTGGCGGCCCAGAACGCATTCCTCGAGATCCCTGGAAGCCCGATCGTCTACTGGGTCAGCAACAAATTCAGGGATCTGTTCGTGCGGGGAACGCCGCTGGGAGAACTTGTCGACGCGAGAGTGGGCCTGCAGACCAGTGACAACGCACGTTTCCTGAGGCGCTGGTGGGAAGTGGACCTCACGCGGTGCGGGTTTGGGATGAAGAGCAGAGATGAGGCACGTAGATCCGGCAAGAAATGGTTTCCGCACAACAAGGGCGGCCCGTTCCGCAAGTGGTACGGCAACCACGAATATGTAGTCAACTGGGAAGACGACGGGCGTGAAATCCGGGCCTTTGGTACGGAGCATGGCGGTCGGCCAAAGTCCGTAGTACGGAACCCTGAGAACTATTTCCGCGAGGCGGTAACTTGGTCCGACATATCCTCAGGCCCCAGGGCATTCCGACTTGTTGATACAGGAACTATTCACGGTGCCAGAGGGCCCTCGGTATTTGAATTCAGGTCTGTCAGCCGGAATCTCTTAAGTGCCTTCTGCAATACGCCTATAATGCGTGCCTTTGTGCGTGCAATGAATCCAACACTGAGCTTCAATGTGGGGAATTTCATTAATATCCCGTTCTCACAGGACATCCCCAGCACGTCCAAGGCAACAGTAAGCCGAAACGTGGACGACCTACTGCAGATCAGCCGCATGGACTGGGATGCTTACGAGCGGTCCTGGGCATTCGAGCGTCCCCCATGGCTGTTCGGAACCACCATTGAATCCAGTTATGGGTCCTGGCGCGCAGAAAACAACCAGACCATTGCCACCGCCCGGCACCTAGAAGAGGAAAACAACCACCTCTTCATTGAGGCCTACGAGCTTGCCGATGAGTTCTCTCCCGCGCTACCTAAAAAAGAGGTCACGCTCACGGTGAATCCCACGTACCGGTACGAAGACAACCTATCTGAAGCCCAGCTAAAGGCACGCTTCCTCCGTGACACCATGGCTGAACTGGTCTCCTACGCCATCGGGTGCATGATGGGACGCTACAGCCTGGATGTGCCGGGACTCGTGTACGCGAAAAGCCGCGGCCACGGCTTTGAGTCTGATTGGTATACCCGCTATCCTGCGGACGATGACGGGATCGTCCCGATCACCGATGACCAGTGGTTCGAGGATGATGCCGCAAAACGCTTTGAAAGATTTGTAGCCACCGTGTGGGACGCCGCCCGCCTGGAAGACAACCTAGCTTTCATTGCAGCCGGCCTTCAGGGGCAAAGAAACAAGTCCAGACGCGATACCATACGCCGCTATGTGGCTACCGGCTTCTACAAAGATCATCTCAAGACATACCAGAAGCGCCCGATTTACTGGCTATTCACGAGTGGTCGCCGGAAAGCGTTTCAGTGCCTGGTGTATCTGCATCGCTACCACGAGGGAACGCTTGCACGGATCCGCACCGAGTATGCAATTCCGCTTCAGGGCATGATCGGTGCCCGCATCCTGCGGCTTACCAAGGATATCGAAGCAGTGACTGGGGCGCAGCGCCGCAGGCTGGACAAGGAGCGTGGGAAACTTCGCAAGGACTTGGAGGAGCTGCGGTCCTTCGACGAAAAGCTGCGTTACTTTGCGGACCAGCGTATCCAACTGGATCTGGACGACGGCGTAAAGGTGAACTACGGCCGGTTCGGAGACCTGCTGGCAGAGGTCCCCGCCATCACAGGCAAGAAACCCGCGCCATGGACCTGACAGCAATCACATCCGAACTGCAGGGGATCTTGTCGCGCCAGCGGATCGTCTTCTGGTATGATCCTGAGAAGGAGTTTTTGGACGTGTGGTCTCAATTGAGTCCAGATGGTGCAAAAGTAATGGATTTGAGCCGCATTACTCCGCTGGAGATGAAGGTGCGAATTGAACTGGAGGATCCACAAGGCAGGTACCTTATCTACTCGGCAGCGGAGGCGCCTCCCTTTGCGGATGACTGGCTGCGGGATGTACGGCTGTACGGGCACAGCTTTCGCGCGGACTATGCCTCCATGGTCCTTCGCGAACTGGGCCTTCCGCAGTCAAGGCTGCGCGAACATGTCCGGCGGCGCATGAAGTTTTTCCGAAGCCGGAAACGGCGATCGGACCTGAAGCACCTTGTATCAGCGAAGGATACAAAGGCCAATCTCGACCACAAGATGCTGGCTGTTGTCGTCGGATCAAACCAGCCTGGCGCGCCTAGCATTGTCCGTGCGCTCTTGCATGCAATGGCTACTGCGCCCATCTTGGAGCCTGCAGCATGGAACGATATCGAGAAATTCGGGCTGCGTGATCCCTTTTGGTCGCTGGTGAGGGAGCATTTCGAGTATGATGCCGAAGAGCCCCGTCTTACCGATTTGGCTGCACGGATGCTGATCTCCGACTTTGATGCTTCTCTAAAGCGTAACTTTCCGGCACGACTCAGAAGGTTGAAGCTTCCAGATGCAGGAGCCCGCAATGCGATAGTATTCCTTAACCAGTGGAAAGACAGTGGCAGCAAAGGTCAGAGCTTCAACTGGTGGTCTGATAAAGTCTGGAGTCTGTACGAACTGGAGCAGACGCTTGATGAATTCGAGCTTGACGACCTCTTGGAAATAACGACGTTTTCTGGCGTCGAGCAGTTGATTGCAAATCATCTTCGGAATCGTATTCTCGAAGATATTCACGCAAATGCAGATGAAATTGACCGGATAGTTGACCGCCGCAGGCACTCTCACTGGGTATCTTCCTCCACGGTCGCCGAGAATGTGCGCGAAGCGCGCGCTGCTGTCTACCTGGCGCTTACCGCAGCCGCGCGAATTCTCGAGTTCTGGCGAACCTACAAGGACGGCTTTGACGCCGTGCACCCGTCCTCGCTGTACCGGAAATACGAAACCGAGTTGTTTCGGATTGACCAGCTTTACCGGCGGTTCAGTGTGAACGCCAACGTGGCGACTGCCTACTACCCCGATATCCTCAAGGATCTTCGCGAGCGCATTGAGGACTGCTACCGTAACTGGTACCTTACCGAGATTGCGCTTGCCTGGGACAAACACGTGGCGACATGCCTGCCGGAAAAATGGGAATGCAGCACTGCACCAAAACAGTTCCGATTTTATGCGAATAACGTAGCACCGTGGATACGCCAACGGTCCAAGCGTCGCGCCTTCGTCATCATCAGTGACGCCTTGCGCTATGAAGTTGCCGAGGAACTCTTTCAGGGTATTAGCAGCCAGCCGCATTACAATGCCCAACTGTTGTCGCAACTGGGGGTGCTACCCTCTTACACAGCACTCGGAATGGCCAGTCTGCTTCCACACGACGAGCTGTCGTACACAGAGCACGGGAACGTGCTCGTGGACGGCAAGCCGTCGTCCACACTGAAGCAGCGCAGTGAAATCCTACGCGCACGCGACGGCATGGCCATAAAGGCCGAGCACCTGCTGTCAATGCCTAGGAATGAGGCGAGGAACGCCGTCGCTCATGCCCAAGTAGTCTACATCTACCATAATGAAATCGATGCGACAGGCGATTCCGCATCAACAGAAGCGCAAACGTTTGCGGCCGCGACCAGAGCAATCCGCACCCTACGTGATCTGACAACTCGTTTGGTCAATTCCCTGAATGCCAACTACGTAATTATCACAGCCGATCATGGATTTCTGTTTACAACCGACGCCCGCGACGTTCCCGACAAGAGCCCCATAGACGAGCGGCTAGCGGGAATCGCTGTCGCGAAGAAAAAGAAACGGTATCTCTTGGGAAGAAATCTGCCTGAATATCAATTGGCGTACAGTGGAAACACGCGCGTTACCGCCCAAACAAAAGGCGGTATGCAGTTCTGGATTCCAAAGGGCTGGAATCTGTTTCACTTTGTTGGTGGCGCCCGCTTCGTTCATGGGGGAGCCATGCTGCAGGAGATTGTGGTACCTATCATCCAAGTCAGGCACACAAAGCGCACAAGCCGCCAGCGCAAATATGTGGGCGTGCAGGTCCTGAACACCCGGTTACGCATTACTACGCCTCGCCATCGGATTCACCTGCTCCAACTGGAGCCCGTTACGGACAGGGTGCTGAGTGTAACGCTAAAGGTGGCAATTTATGAGGGCGATCAACCCGTTACAGACATCCACACCGTCACGTTTTCCAGTCCATCCGATAAATTGGATGAGCGGCAGCAGTTCGTCACCCTGACGCTACGAGATCAGTCATACTCCAAGAAGACACAGTACAGACTGGTGCTCCAAAATGTGCACACGAACATTCTTGACGAGCATGAGGTAGTCATTGACCGAGCCATCATTGATGAATTCTGACGTAGACCTTGCCGAACTCGGCCTAGACCAGCTCCTCAATACGCATTTTGCAGGGCGGGTCGTGCGCAAAGACTTAACCAAGCTGGTCAAGGAGGGCGCGAACGTACCCGTGTACGTGCTCGAATACCTGTTAGGCAATTACTGTGCGACGGATGATACCGCTCTGATCGAGGATGGCCTGGCAACCGTGAAGCGCGTACTAGCCGACAATTTCGTGCGCCCGGACGAAGCCGAAAAGATGAAGTCTGTGATTCGCGAGCGTGGAGATCTAAGGGTAATTGACAAGGTCACCGTCAAGCTGAACGAAAAGCGGGACGTCTACGAAGCCTATCTGTTCAATCTGGGAACGACAGGCATCGAGGTCGATCCAGGCATCGTCCGCAAGTTTGAGAAGCTCTTGGCGGGCGGGATCTGGTCAATCATAACCATGCAGTACCTCTACGAACCCGGCCAGAAGACTTCTCCATTCATCATCGACCGACTGAAGCCCATCCAGATGGCCAGCATGGACATGGATGAGCTGCTGGCAGCGCGGAGGCAATTTTCGGAAACAGAATGGCTCGACATGTTGCTCCGCTCGTGCGGCTACGAGCCAGCGCAATTTGAAGACCGCGTTAAGTGGCATTTGCTGTGCAGGCTAGTGCCGTTTGTCGAGAATAACTTCAATGTGTGTGAACTGGGCCCCCGAAGTACGGGCAAGAGCCATATCTACAAGGAGGTTAGCCCCTACAGTATTCTGATCTCTGGAGGACAAACGACAGTGGCTAATCTCTTCTACAACCTTGCCACACGCCAGATTGGCCTAGTGGGGGCTTGGGATGTGGTCGCCTTTGACGAAGTAGCCGGCATAAACTTCAAGAATCACGGAGGCGTGCAGATCATGAAGGATTACATGGCTTCAGGGTCCTTTGCACGCGGACGTGATCAGATTAACGCCAATGCATCTATGGTCTTTGTTGGTAATATCAACCAGCCGGTCGAAGATCTCGTCAAGACCAGCCATCTGTTAGCGCCTTTCCCAGAGACCATGATCGATAGCGCCTTTTTCGATCGATTCCACGCCTACATTCCGGGATGGGAAGTACCCAAGATGCGGCCGGAGTTTTTTACCAATCAGTACGGACTGATCGTTGACTATCTGGCTGAATTCCTGCGCGAAATGCGCAAGCGTAACTTTGGTGATGCCATACAGCGGCACTTCACGCTCGGCAAGGATTTGAATCAACGCGACACGATCGCCGTACGGCGCACGGTGTCTGGATTGCTCAAACTGCTGTATCCACACGAGGAGTACGATAAAGAAGCGATGCGTCGCTGCCTAGTGTATGCCCTTGAAAGTCGCCGGAGAGTGAAGGAGCAGCTAAAGAAAATCGGCGGCATGGAATTTTACGATGTCCACTTTTCCTACGTGGATTCCGATTCCAGAAAGGAGGAGTATGTATCTGTTCCTGAGCAGAGTAGCGGTGGTCTCATTCCCGGGGGACCGCAGCAGCCCGGCATACTACATGCGGTAGCTGGGGCCTCCAGTGGTCGCTTTGGTCTATACCGCATCGAAACGCAGATTACTCCTGGCACAGGCAAATTTGCCGTTACTGGCCTGGGATTGAATTCGGCGTCAAAGGAGAATATTAGGGTCGGTTTCGGCTACTTTAAGGCCAATGCGACCGCTATCAGTGCTGTGGCGAAACCCCTCGAATTCGATTATCACGTTCAGGTAACCGACCTGCTTAGTAAGGGCCCCTCCACCGGCCTGACATTATTGTCATTTCTGGGCCTTAGTTCGGGACTTCTGGGGTTGCCCGCCCAGTCGCAACTGGTCCTGCTCGGGACAATGACCATTGGCGGCATCGTCGCGCCTGTTGACAATCTGGCTGGAGCGCTGCAGGTCGCCAGAGATGCCGGAGCCACGAAGATGTTGTTGCCCAAAGTCAATGCCGGGGACTTTGGCACTGTGCCCGGCGAATTGTTAACACGATTTCAGACCAGCTTCTACGGCGACCCGAAGGATGCCTGCTTTAAGTGTCTTGGAAAGGATTGATCAACCGCAGTCTGTCCGATATGTGTGTTGGCTACTGAATCCTGAGGGGATGAGTACTTCGCAATTGCCACCAGTGCCGTAGCATCCATGGAAATGTATTTTGAGCGGCAGTACCTTGGCCTCCCAACGGACACAGAGCTTAAGCCTGTCACTGCCTGCGCCAATCAAGTCCCGTCCCACCTGCCATACTTGCACGTGACCGGCAGCACGGTCGGCACTAATAGAGCGGATGCGAGCGCAGAAACACGTATGTTTTCACTGCTGTATCGCATTTTCACAGAATCCCCCGGCGGGTGCGTCCAGATGAAACGTAGGGTTCCCACCTCACCGCAACTGCAGGTTTGCACCTTCGGTCTGTCTTTACCAAGTAAGTAGTATTAGGCCGCATCGACGCCTACACGGTGTGGCGTAGAATGAATTGCTACCGCACATCCCGTTCTTGCAATAATGATGAGGCCGCCAGAGCCATTCCTTGATCCCAAGACTGTGATCTCGCCAAGTATTTTCACGGACGCACGTCTGTGCTGGGGAGGTTCGCAAACCGATGTGGCAAGCCGCACACAATCAATCAGGCGCCATATTCAGGCGCCATATTTCTGGTAAAGGGAGCACCAGGGATGGACAGGTTCCTTCTTGGGCGTTGCAGAGGGCTTTTGTTTCTTCATTGCTTTGAGTTAGCCACAGCGTTTAATGTAGGAAATCCTTTTACGTTTATTACGATTTGGTAATCAGTTAATGGAAAATCATATCTTATAGCAACAATGTGACTACATCAATGAAATTGATTGATCATCTTCTTGTTCTCATTCTGGATTACGTTGAAGAACAGGAAACGATTGGGCCTTATAAAGTCTCTCTGATTGAGGGATATACATCAGATCAAGTTCCATGCCATATCCGAATGTGCGAAGAAGCCGGGTGGTTACATTCGGGCAAGTGGACTCCTAGTCCTGCGGATCGTCTTGGCCACCGTTCCCGTCTGGAGGACATCCATCCGGCGATCACCGAATAAGATTAGAACGGGAGTGATCACATGAGGTTCACACACTACAGACTCGGTCATGTCGCCGCCGGCACCGTCGCAGAGGTGACGCTTCGTGGAAGCGCCGCGAACGTGCGGCTGATGGACCAGTCGAATTTCAACAACTACAAGGCTGGCCGTCAACACCGGTGCTACGGAGGATTAGCCGAGAGTTCTCCGGTCCGCTTGCGAGTGCCCCGTTCCGGGACGTGGCATGTCACCGTGGACATGCAGGGCCTGCGCGGCACGGTCCGATCCGGCATCCGGGTCATTCCTGCGGAGGCCTTGAAGCCGTTGCCCACGATCAACCAAGGATCTCTTCGCGACCTCCCCTCGCTGGTCCGGAATGTCACGCATGAGGATGCCCCAGGAATCGATGCGGTGGACGAGCGGGCATTCGACGTGTTCATCTGTCACACGTCGGAAGACAAGGACGAGGTCGTGCGGCCCCTTGCCATGGCTCTGCGCGACGCCGGGCTGAGCGTCTGGTACGACGAGTTCGAGCTGCGTATAGGCGATAGCCTGCGGCGCAAGATCGACAAGGGGTTGGCGAACAGCCGGTTCGGCGCGGTGGTGCTTTCCCGGGCCTTTTTCGGACGCGGCTGGCCAGAATACGAACTCGATGGCCTAGTTACCCAGGCATTGGCGGGTGAGCAGGTCCTGCTGCCGGTCTGGCACGACGTCACCAAGCGCCAAGTCATGGACTACTCGTCGTCCTTGGCCGACCGTGTGGCTCGCAGCACCGCAACACATACAGTAGAAGAGATTGCTGCCGAGATTGTCGATTTGATCCGCAACCCGCCCGATAGCTAAGAAGCGACGCGAGTGCAGTTGGAGGGCTGATGCGCACAGGCGTGTCGCAGTCTTCGTCGTCTTCGGGGAAATCGGTTAGAACCAGAATAGGATAGCGGCAAAAAGGACTCCGGCGATGGCGAGCTTGAAAACTATGCTCCCGGGATTGTCATTTCGGAATCGCCAACCCTCCCCAGGCCCGCAGCACCTGACCGGACATGGTCCCCTCAACGGCTTCGACGGAAAAACGTGCGCATTGTTCGGCGGTGACCAGACCCAATCCCTATTGTCAAGGTTCAGCAACAGACGCGGGGCTCACCACATTCACGCGAATCCCTCGTGGCATCAAGCGTGCAATATTTTGCACATAGGTATTGATCGCCGCATCAGTGGACCGATCGCACTGTTGGCCGGGTTCGGATAGTGGCTGAGGAAGCAGCTCGTCAACGAAAACGAGCCATTATCTCGAATGCTGGCCTGCCCGAGTCTCACTAGCCTGAATTTCCAACAGGCAACTTAAAGTGACATTGTGGGGTAGTCGGCCCTCCACAGATACATTTCATCACCTTTTTATCACTTGTTTCCGTGTTTATATTCCACTTACAAATATGTTAGCGGATTGCCGTATTCGTAAAATATGCCCTGATTGGCTCATTTTCTCCCAAATATCTCCCATTCAAACCCGATTACTTGTTGTTTATAATTTTATGTATTATATTGGTATGTGGATTTTAACTACGGTTTTTTATGACATACACCGACCAGGATCTCGCAAATCTCTTCCTCAAACCCCACGCTCCGCTTCAAAAACAATATGAAGCCCTCCGTGCACGATTCGTGGAGCAAAAACCCTGGGCTGAGATCGCCGAACAGTTTGATCTCAATCCAGGCACACTCCGTAACCTGGCCTCCAAGGTGCGCAAATCTGGAACGCTCAGTCCGTTTGAATCCCCGAATACCCAAAAACGGTCTCAACGAGATCAACGGATCCTTGAGTTGCGCCTGAAAGAGAATCTCTCCGATGCAGAAATTGCTGAACACCTGGCAGCGGAGGGAATCAAAGCGGGCACAACCCTCATTGGCACGGTGCTCAGAAAGGCGGGCATTTCAAAACTCCCCCGACGGATGGCACGCAAGGTGCCGAAGGTTTTGAAGGCTTCCGAGGCGGATGTCCGCCAATTCCTGCCCACCTCAGAGAAGTGGCAGACCCGATTTGGAGGACTGTTCCTTTTTGTCCGGGATCTGGAACAGGCAGGACTGCATCAATGGCTGTCCGACTGGCCCAGCAGTAAGAAACTGCCCGCCCCCACCATCATCCGGGCATTGCTGGCACTCAAACTCTGGGGCATTGGGCGCCCCCATCATGTCATGCCGGATATTCTAGATCGGGGAAGTGCGCTGTTTGCTGGACTCAATGTGATGCCGAAAAAATCAACCCTCACCGAGTACAGCACCCGCATTGATGCACCGCATTTGCGCACGTTGATGGAGGCTTGGCATGGTGTGGCCCAGGGACTCCTGCCAGTCCCGGAAGAATCCTTTGATCTGGACTTCCATACCATCCCTTATCATGGGGATGAGGCCTTGATGGAGAAACATTTCGTCTCCAAACGCAGCCGAAGGCAACGGGGGGTCTTAGCCATGGTCGCCCGG
>MPNB01000069.1 GCA_002238805.1 Rhodothermaceae bacterium bin80
GTGGATAATTTTTAAACAGGTCGGGAGACTTGATTCAGGACGAAAACACGGTTTTATTCGGTCAAAATCCACGAAAAACGCCATCAACCGCCCAATTAATGGAACCAATGTAAAAGGAAAAGGTTTCAGATGGGTTTATCTATACCGAACTGCTAAATTGAGATGAATATTGTGGGCTGGTCCCAATGATTGTCCGTGTGCTTCCAGTACAGGGATGAGGGCTGCGATAATTCTGGCCCCGGAAAAACCGATTGGAAGGAGGATAGGGCGAAAGTTCGGTCAGCCGGTGCGGTAGAGTCAGTGGGCCGAATAAAGCACTGTTGTTCCTGCCAGTCTGAATAAATCCAACGGATTAAGGCCGCTTGACTGCAATTTCTGAAACCAGTTTTGTAAAAAGCTCTGCTATATCTTGTCCCCATGTGCTGTGCACTGAGCTTAATGGGACAAACACCACTCACTAGAAAAATCACGAATCTGGAACAGCTACTGCAACCCTCTTGATGACACTCCCTTGCCGCACTGTTAGGATGCCGGTCGTTGCATCCTGAGCTGCATGGTTACGGGGATTCGGTTGTTGAACGAGTTATGCACCGCGACTCAGGCGCATGAACCCTTGGACATGATTCACAAACAGCAGAGGTCCAATATGCTACGCAAATTGAGTGTACTGATACTCATCGCTTTGGTACTGCCTGTGGCAGTGCTCGCCCAGACCACGGGCAAGATTGCTGGGCAGGTAACTGACGCGAAGACAGGGGGGGCAATGCCTGGAGCGTCGGTAGTCGTGGTCGATACCGAGCTAGGTGCCGCCACTGACATCGACGGGAATTACTACATCGTTGGCCTTCCTGCGGGTACCTATACTATACAGGTCCAGTTTATTGGCTTCCAGACACAAACGGTGGTTGGTATTGAGGTCAGCCCTGACCACACGCGTGAGTTGAATATTGAGCTCACGCCAGATAAGGCAGTGCTCGCCCAGACTACGGGCAAGATTGCCGGGCAGGTGACTGACGCGAAGACAGGGAGGGCAATGCCTGGAGCGGCGGTGGTCGTGGTCGATACCACGCTAGGTACCGCCACGAACATCGACGGGAGTTACTACCTCCTTGGCCTTCCTGCGGGTACCTATACTATACAGGCCCAGTTTATTGGCTTCCAGACACAAACGGTGGTTGGTATTGAGGTCAGCCCTGACTACACGCGCGAGCTGAATTTTGAGCTCACGCCAGATACGGCAGTGCTCGCCCAGACTACGGGCAAGATTGCTGGGCAGGTAACTGACGCGGAGACAGGGGGGGCAATGTCTGGAGCCTCGGTGGTCGTGGTCGATACCGAGCTTGGTGCCGCCACGGACATTGACGGGAATTACTACATCGTTGGCCTTACTGCCGGTACCTACACTATACTGGTCCAGTTTATTGGCTTCCAGACACAAACGGTAGTTGGTGTTGAGGTGAGCCCCGACCACACGCGTGAGCTGAATATTGAGCTCACGCCAGATAGATGAGGAGGGTTCAGGTGCATCCAACATCGGTGTTAGTTGTTCGGGCATGCCTAAAAACAAAGCCGTCGACAACAAAAGATAAAGTGTATGGATGCTGACGGAAATCAGTCCATTGTGGGAACCCCGATAACCTTGGAAGATGGGGCAAGGCTCATGGTTGATAACACCGGAGCACCTGACTTGAGTGGCGGTGGTTAACCTTTGATGACAGTGCGGTTATTCCAGTTGCAGAAGGCAGCGCAATAGTGCTTAATCCAAGCGCTCGTGCGGAGCAGTTGACCGCTATTGTTTTACGCACAGCTATAAAAAGCCGATGCGGTTTAGTAACAACTACAGCTTCAGCGGGAATGTAACCTGGAGTGTCTTTTAGAACGGACGACTAAGACTTGGTTGCACGTATCTCAATTTCACGGATTAGTCTTGGTTTTGATCAGTAGCTGACTCCAGACCCAATGTTTCTCCTTTCATGGTCGCCGGAATTCCCTCGGTCATCCATATGGGAGCAGGTGCATCCATCAGGTAGTGATCGAAAAACTGCTGCATGCGAATAGCAAAGTCCTTTCTATTGACGTATTTGGAAAGACCATGCCCCTCTCCATTATAGTTCAGCATCCAGACCGGTTTGCTCAGGCGACGTAGCGCTACAAAAAACTCGATTCCCTGGTACCACGGCACTGCACCGTCATCATCGTTATGGAGCATAAGGACCGGTGTTTTGACCTTATCCGCCTGAAATAGTGGCGAGTTGTCCAGATACCTGAGTGGCGTTTCCCAGAGCGATCCACCTATGCGGCTCTGTGTACGCTCGTACTGGAACATTCGGCTCATCCCACTTGCCCAGCGTATTCCACCATATGCGCTCGTCATGTTGACTACGGGGGCCCCGGCTTCCGCTGCTGCAAACAGGTCGGACTCAGTGATCATATAGGCGATCTGATAGCCGCCCCAGCTATGTCCCTGCACACCGACACGGGTGGGGTCTACGAACCCCTGGTTGATGAGCATGGTGACTCCCGGAACGACGGCATTCAGCGCACTTTCCCCAGGATATCCTACTTTGTATGGGATGTCAGGCACGAACACTACGTAGCCCCGACTGACGTAGAACGAAAAGCTAATAGATGAACGCGCAGTGGATGGCGCACGATACTGATGTAAGCCGTCTGACATTTTTTCATAGAAGTACACCATCATCGGGTACTGCTGAGACGCATCAAAGCCATCCGGCTTGAAAAGCATTCCTGTAAGCGGCAGGCCGTCCAGAGAGGTCCAGTGCACGAGTTCTGCGGTGCCCCAGGTATAGTCGGATTGCTGAGGGTTGACGTTACTCACACGTTTCATATCAGACATATCCAGGCTGCTGGTCCAAAGATCACCAAACTCCGTAAAGCTCTCCCGTGTGAAAAGTAACTGATCCGCATCCTCAGCCTTGTACAAAAAACCAAAGCGCTTATCCATCATAACCAGTTCTTCGGGAGGGCTGTTTGCGTCAAGGCTTGTGCGATAGAAACCGGACGACTTGGTCTCCATGTTGAAGCTCGAAAGCATGAGCTCGTCGGTGATCGCATCTTCTTCGGGATCTAGGCGGACGTATCGGAATCGCAGGTTGAGCTCTCGGCCTCTTCCACCGGTTATGTTGCGTGGTGTGGATGGATCTAGCGGATTGACTGCCCAGATATCATGGCGATCGTACAGTAGGAACTCGTTGTCATCGGTACTCCAGCCCGCACTGCCGTATGAATTGGGAGCGTAAGGCCAGTCGTGTATTTCGTTGTGTACGGCTTGGTTTATGGATGTGGTCAGGTTGATCGGTTCGCCACCTTCGGTTGACATAGCCATCCAGCTCAATGCATCACGATTCCACCATGTCAGGTATCGCGCATTCGGGGACAGTGACGGACGTGATTGAGTGGCTTCCAGAACCATTGTTCTCGTTCCGCTGATTACATCAATCACATACGTATCGTATGCTCTGGGAGAATCCCAACTGATCTGTTGTTGGTAGGGCAGGTTGGACCAGCCGACTGCAATATTCGCATCACCATTCGATCCCACGGAAATATCCGGCGTGTCCTCGTGTGCCAACTGGACAATCTGGCCGGTATCCAGGTGGATGACCGCACGATAGGATCGATTCTTTTCACGTTCGGCGTTAACTAACTGCATGGGCTGCAGTAATGGGTCACGCCAGTTCCATACATCCAGCACTACTTTGTCCTCGTCATCTTCCTCGTCTTCATCCTCCTCGGCCGGTGGTCTAGGGGCAGTACCAAAATACAGACGACTCCCACTCTCTGAAAATGAAATACTTCCGTTGGGACTGACCCACCACTCTTCGGGAATACCTTCACTGGTTGCAGCTGCAACCACATTCACACTGTCCATGCCGGGTTGCCAGTAGTACAGTGTATATTCGGCGGGTTTCATCTCGTGACCTTCACGGCTGGACAAGAAAGCGAACTGATCGCCGGTTTCGTCGAAAGTGAGGTCCTTGTATTCACCACCACCAGAGAGGAGTGTATCTACTGAGTGGGTTGAAAGGTCTACTTGAACCAGCCCGGTATCAAGTGAATCACTGCCCTCGAAAGTATAGACTAAATGGGCGCCATTCGCCGAGAGTGTATACTCTTTCACATGGGCGAAGCTGACCTCTCCATTTGTTGGAAGATCGCGTACCTGGAGTGTCGCTCCCTCGCCCGTTGAGTCAGCGTCGGTTTCTTCCAGGAGGTATGCAACTACATTTCCCATGTCTGCCGGGAGCCTGAATGACTGTACACGCGGTATATGGTGGACCTCGCCGGTTGTTAGGTTCAGGATGCTGAGGGTATCCTTCGGCATCTCGTCCTCGTTAAGGTCGGCTTTGTTGGCAGCTCGAACGGAGTCCTCGGAAGGAGAAATCAGGTAGAGTACATGTTGGGAATCGTGTGTGAATCTGGCCGAGTTCCCTCTTGGGATTTTGTGCAGCACATCATTCGCGAGACCGCGCACTTCCAGTGTTTCGTCTCCCTTTTCGGGGCTGTAGTCGTAGGAAGCCCATTCGCCGTTATTTGCGATTGATCGGTTTGCGATACGGTTCCAGATTTCGTATACGTCGTGGTCCAGCGATTGCTGTTGGGCACTCGCGGGGAGGCAGAGTGCGCATAGGGCTAGCGTGAAAAAGCAGGTACGGAGCATTTGAAATGAGTGTAGTTGTCTGAAGGATATGAACTCTGGGGCACCTAAGTGTTTTCTTCGTTGTCCCAGGTTTGTCCACGGGGGTAGGAGCCCAGAACGCGTAGGTCTGAGCTTATTTCGTTAAGATGCTCCAGTGCCCGTTGGAGGAGAGGGCTTTCTACATCTCCTTCAATGTCCAAGTAGAACAGATAAGCTCCCGGTCTGCCAATGAGCGGACGGCTTTCCACTTTGTATAAATCCAAATCCCGTAGAAAAAACACAGCAAGGCTCTTAAAGAGGGCGCCGGGTACGTTTTCCTTGGGGGTAAACACGATGGACGTCTTAAGTGGTTCTTTCGAGGAGGTCAGTCTTGGGGCATCTTCTGGTGCTAAGGCCAGAAATCGTGTGTAGTTGAGTGCATGGCTTTGCAGATCTTTTGCCAGGACTTGCAGGCCATACTCCAGGGCGGCCCGGGCGGGTCCGATGGCGGCGTTGCTAAGACTATTTTCGGCCGCGACCAGTTTGGCGGCGCCTGCAGTGTCGTATGTGGGTACGACCTCACTCCAACCGAGTTTTTCCCGCAGGAAGACCTGGCATTGCCCCAGCGCTTGTGGATGGGAGAGGACGCGCTTGATTCCGTCCAAATGGGCACCAGGTTTCGCCATCAGATAGTGGCGAATGCGAAGTTTGGCTTCGCCCGTAATCTTGACATGGTAATTGCGCAAATGGTCGTAATTGATGTGTACACTGCCAAAGAGGGAATTTTCGATGGGGATGATGCCTCGTGTAACGGTTTGGTTTTCGACAGCTATGAACACATCCTCCATGGAAGGCAAGGGCACGACATCACAGCCCGGATACAGGTACCCCGCGGCCTCTTCACTGAATGCGCCAATTTCTCCTTGAAAAGCTACTTTCATGATTACATACGGTCAGGTGCATCTATCCCGAGAATAGCAAGCCCGTTTCGGAGCGTGATGCCCGTTGCCTGCGCTAGTGCCATTCGAGCCATGGCGACTTCTTTCTGTTCGCCAATGATGCGACATGAGTGGTAAAATCTGGTGAAAGCTTCTGCAACCCCACGCAAGTATATTGCAAGTCGGTGGGGTTCACGTGCCTGCGCACAGTTGACAACAATCTGCGGGAATTGAATAACTTCTTTGATGAGCGCGCTCTCGGCTTCATGGTCAAGGAGGGAGAGGCGGGCCAGAGTCGGATCCGACACAATGGAGATCTCCGCAGCTTTCTGAAGTATGGAGCAGATGCGTGCATGAGCATACTGGAGATAAAACACCGGGTTCTTATCACTGGCTTCTCGTGCGAGGTCCAGGTCGAACTCCAAGTGCTTTTGAGCAGACCGCATAGAAAAGAAATATCGCGTCACGTCTGGAGTGACTTCGTCCATCAGCTCATCCAGCGTTACAAAATTGGCTTTACGTGTGCTCATCTTTACTTCTTCGCCGGCGCGCATCAGTGTGACGAACTGATAAATAATTACTTCAATCTGGTCGGAGTCAAGGCCTAGCACATCCAGACCACGCAGGATATCAGGATACGTAGCAATGTGATCAGCGCCAAAGATATTGATCAAAATATCGTAGTCACGTTCCATTTTGTTAACGTGATACGCGATGTCAGGTAGTCGATAGGTTGGTTCACCGGTATGCTTGACCAGTACGGTGTCTGATTCTTTGCCGAGTTCGGATGTTTTGAACCAGGTAGCACCATCCCGCTCGTAAATCATTTTGTTCGCACGTAGCGCATCAAGCGTTGCAGTTATGGCTCCGGTGTTGTACAGGTCCTTTTCGTTGAAGTAGCTATCCATGGATACTCCGAGCCGTTCGAGTGTTGCGCGGATATCGGAAAGAATAGTTTGCTTGGCCGCATGTTCGAAGCAATCATTGTCCTTCGCGTCCAGTAGATCGGGGCCGTGAACTCTCGCCAGTTCCCGTGCGATCTCAGTGATATATGCGCCTAGATACCCATCTTCGGGAAAGGAATCGGGGACGGTTACCGGGCCCCTTGCCCCCCCGGCCAGTTGTTTTGTTTTATAATCATGCCGGTGTTGTACTGCACGTGCTGAGGTTGCAAATGATTGATCTTTTTCCGCGGTCACCTCCTCGTAACGGCTTCGTACAGAGGCGCCCAGTACACGCATTTGACGTCCGGCGTCATTGAAGTAGTATTCGCGCGTAACCGCGTAGCCGATCCACTCCAGGAGTCTCGCAATCGTATCTCCCAATACGGCATTACGGCCGTGCCCGACGGTTAGGGGACCCGTAGGGTTGGCACTCACAAATTCAACGAGGGCACGTTCACCTAGACCAATGCTCGAGCGTCCGAAGTCCGACCCATGTGCCAAACATGTCTCTAATTCCCGATAGAGGTAGCGGTTGGAGCACCGAAAATTGATGAAGCCAGCCCCGGCAATCGTGACAGATTTCACGTAAAATGGATCATGCTCCTTCGACATGAACGTGGTCAATATATCCTCAGCTATTGCGCGAGGCGGTCGGAGTAAATGCCTTGCCAGTTGCATAGCACAGTTGGTGGCAAAATCGCCATGGTTCGGGTTTGCGGGGACAGACAACTCCGGTAAAAAACCGGTCGGTACATTCTCCATGGTCTGAAGTACGCGGACAAGAGCTGCTCTCAAGTAATTTTCCATATCTCGATCTCTTAGGGCCACCGCCATTTGAAGGGCGAGATATCTACTGGCGGTGTTTCATCCAGTGCTAACGCAGCCAATGATTCACCGACAGCACTGCTAGCTTTGAACCCATGCCCCGAACAGGCACTTCCCACAACAAAGCGTGTGTCGTTTCCACCTAGATAGTCGATGAGATAGTCTTTGTCTGGAGTGTTTGAGTACATACAAATGGTAGTATTGCGGCATGTACCTGCGGCGTCAGGCATTATTCGCTCCAGTACGCTGCGCACCTGCGCTTCATCTTCCGGGAACAGTGCACGATCGACATTGTCTGGATGCTTGGCAAGCGGGCCAGCGTGATGTAATCCCACTTTTACCCCGTTACCCAGGTCCGGGAAACCATAACTTTTGAGTCCATTTTTCTCCTCGAGAATAAAGACCGGACAAGCGTCGGGGGCGAATTTTGGGGCAACCGTCGTGAACCAGGAAGTGGTGACCCGTTCAATTGCAAGCGGGATCGGTGCAAAGTCACGCATCCAAGCCCCGGCCGTCAGAATCACGCGCGAGGCTTGAAAAGTGTCTGGGCCGACTTTTACAGTAACACCGTCGCCTTCGGTGGTGCAGGACGTGACGGGAGTACCGAACCTGCACTGAGCGCCATATGCAGAAGCCTGTTGTAAATGTGCGCGAACGCAGAGTTCCGGATGTATGTAGCCTGCTTCTAAATCCAGCAGGGCCACTTGATCTGGTTGGAGTTGGTAGGCAGGGTAACGGTCAATTACTTCTTTCGAAGACATCAGGAGGTGTCTCGTACCGCTGACGGCAGCGCTCTTGCATGCAGAACGGATCATCTTACTGTCCACTTGACCAATATTGAGTGATCCTCCTAAGTGCATTAATTGTAACCCTGACATTTCTTCCAGATTGTGCCAGAGGGTGTAAGCTCTGGTCAGTATCGGCAAATATTTAATTCCCTCGAAATAGGCCTTGCGGATAATACGGCTTTCGCTGTGTGTGGAGCCACGATCATGTGGAGGCACGAATCGGTCAATGCCTATCACCGCAGCTCCCGACCGGGCGACGTGAAAAAGAGCTGCGCTGCCTGCTGCTCCCAGTCCAACGACGATGACGTCAAAGTAGCGTGGCATTACTTATATGTACAGTGCAAATTCGCTGCGTCTCATGTAGGCCGCCAATGCAAGACCCATGAGCGTCGTATTGGTGAGTAATGCAGAACCACCATAGGACAGGAAAGGTAGTGGAATACCTATTACGGGCAATAAACCAAGCACCATACCGATATTCACACTGATGTGAATCAGGAAGATGCCGGCAGCACCGGCAGCGACGATGCTGCCGAAGGGGTGCTCTATCTCTCTCGCAAGCCGGACCAGACGGAGCATAAGTATTGCAAAGAGCAACAGGACCAGAATGGAGCCGACAAATCCCCACTCTTCGCCGATGACGGAAAACACAAAATCCGTGGATTGCTCGGGAATGTAACGTCCTTGTGTTTGGCTGCCTTTCATATGCCCTTCCCCGAACCATCCTCCTGAACCAAGCGCAGCTTTCGATTGCACAAGGTGAAAGCCAACCCCCGCCCGATATTCGTCAGCTTCCGGGTTCAAGAAGGACTCAATGCGCGCGACCTGGTGCGGTTTGAATACGGTGTTTAGGGCAAAAGATGCAACCCCGAGGGTGATGACACTTGCCAAAATGCCTAATGCAACCCATGTGGGGCTTCGTGTTGTGAACCAGGCGATGATTCCAACCACAGCCGTAAATCCCAACGCTACTGTCCAACCGAGAATAGTCAGATAGCCAGCTATTGGGAAGATGATCAGCAGTCCTATTACTCTGAGCCGAATACCAGCCCAAAGCCATAGGATCGGGATAAGTCCCACAAAAACAAGAGCAGTTCCGAGGTCGTTTTGGAGTACAATGAGTATTGCAGGCAGGACGAGCACGCCAACCACAGGTAGTGCTGTCGATCCAGCGCTACCCTTGCGTGAGGACAGCATGAAAGCCGCCATGAGCAGAGTGCCAACCTTGGCCAGCTCAGAGGATTGAAAACCAAAGGGGCCAAAGTAAATCCACGATCGTGCACCATTTAGCTCCCGACCGAAGACCAAAGCGAGAATCAAAAGTGCCAGTGATGCCAGATAGATCCATGGTGTGAACCGAATGAACAGGCGTATCGGCACGAGCATAATGACCAACAAAGCACTTGTACAAATTAAGAGCCATGTGACCTGGCGCTGAAAATTGCGCTGAACCGTATTAAGCAAGTATTCCTGTGCATCTCCGTGCGTCGCGCTGTAAATGGCAATGAGCCCACAGCTACACAGAGCGATCCAAACCAGTAGGGTTGGAAAGTCTAGATTCTTGTGCCAGTGCCGCATGGGTTATTGGTTTTCGCTGGAAAGCGGCTGGCTTGTTGCGGTCAGTGCTCGTTCCATCCGGACATCAGTCCGCCACGAGGTAGGAATCTCGCCTTTGATATATTGCTCAGCCATCAAACTGCCAATCGGTGCTGCACATCTGCTGCCGTCGCCGGTGTTCTCGCATTGAACGGCAAGGGCAATCTGCGGATCATCAAATGGTGCGAACATGATAAAGACTGAGTGATCCCTCAAGTTTCCGGGAGCCTGTGCCGTTCCGGTCTTGCCCGCACTTGGAATGTCTGGGATCTGCGACGCCCGTCCGGTTCCTTCCTCCATGACCAGGCGCATGCCCCGGCGAACGAGGTTAACATAGGCGGTATCAATCCCTAGCGATGTTGGAGCGGGTAAACCCGGTGGATCTATTTTTTCGCCCGTCTGGGTGTTGACCAAATACGAAACCATGCGTGGCGCGTGCAGGGTTCCGCCATTGGCCAGGGCAGCTGTGTATCGGGCCAACTGGAGTGGGGTTACCCCCATAATGCCCTGCCCGATTCCGAGATTCATCACATCGCTCTTACTCCAGTAGCTCCGTGTCTTATTGAAGTAAGCGGAATCGGGAATAAGTCCAGCCGTCTGCTCTTCGAGATCTGTAGGAGTCTTAACACCAAAGCCAAAATGGTTCGCGTATCGCTTGAAGACGGATAGATCCATCCGTGCGGCTAATTCAAAGAAGAACGTATTACATGAGTTTTTGATGGCCTCCAAAGTCGTTTGGTGACCGTGAGATCCCAGACATCTGAAGAAACGTCCTCGCCCGATAGGGTGGTATCCGCCACAGTAGATGGTGGCTTCCTCTCCTCTTTCTCCAAGGAGCCCCTCAGACAGTGCAAGGAGGGCCATGAAAGGCTTCCAGGTCGATCCGGGCGGCATCAGGTTCATGGATGCACGGTTGTACAGCGGAGTGTCCGGGTGGTTACTCAGATCTTGCCACACCTGGGGACTAAGGTCTCCGCTAAAGAGCTCAAGAGGGTAATCGGGCTTACTCACGAGCGCAATAATACCTCCAGTTTTCGGATCCAGCGCTATTGCGGCACCACGCTTGTTGACAAAGAGGGATTCGGCGAGCTCCTGTACGCGATGATCCAGGGCCAGGTGAATGTCGTAAACCTGTCTTGGTGGCTGATCACTTTGCCCCTGAGCATATTTCATAACTTCCAGGCCGTGTACGTTAATCCAGCGCCGTGCTACCCCGGGTACGCCGCGCAGCCACGGCTCGTAGCCTCGTTCAATACCGGTGCGTCCAAGAATATCTCCTTGGCGGTAGATAGCGGTATCAGCAGAGACAAATGATCCAGAACTGAGCTCTGTCTTCGTTATTTCTCCAGTGTATCCCAGAACATGTGAAGCGCGTGCATCCGTGGAATAGTGGCGCTGCTGCCCAACTTCCCATCCTACTCCTTTAAGTCGGTATGCATCCTCCAGTATGCGAGCGTACCGCCCGAACGAAACGTTCGAAAATGAAGGACTCGGCCGATATGGATTCCACGCTTGCGCCTCCTCTAAGCGCAGGACGACCACTGAATCTTCCACACCCAAGTGATCGGCCAGCAGGGGAATTTGCGCTCGGTCAAAGTTACGCGGGGTCAGCGTAATTGTATAGGTCGGACGATTGTTGACCATCGGTATACCGTTGCGGTCATAGATAGAGCCACGGGCAGGTATTATGCGTATATCGCGTAGTGCATTACCGCGCGCAATGCTTGACAGGTCCTGCTGCTCGGCGATCTGCAGTCTGAAGAGTTGAAGGCTCAAGATCACCAGAACGCCACCAATCGCGGAGGTGAAGAGCCAATAGCGGTAGTCAGTCAATGGAATGGTATAATATTTGCGATCGCTTAAGTTATAGTATAGTGGTTCAAGTGGAACCGGTTGCCAGCCTAAGACTATTACTCGCTGGGAACGTCCAAACTGTTCCCGAGGTGGGGAGTACGAAAAATGGATCAAAAGAGATAGACCAAGATGCAATGCTCCATGAGGAAGTTTTTGTCGTTGGCCATGTTGCTTATTCTGCCGATTCTTCTGACATCAGGGCCCGTGTTGGCGCAGCAGTTCGGACGCAATAAAGTACAGTACGACCAATTCCAGTTCCGAAGTTTTCGGACCCCACACTTCGAGTTTTACTACTACCCCGAGGAAAAGACTGCCGTCAATGACGCGTCCCGAATGGGGGAGCGGTGGTATCGCCGCCACTCTCGAACCTTCTTGCGCGATTTCCATGAACGCAAACCAGTCATTTTCTATGCCAATGATGCCGACTTCCAGCAGACTAATGTGATTAGCGGAACTTTGGGGCAGGGTACCGGAGGGGTTACCGAGAGCCTCAAGGAGCGTGTTGTTATGCCGCTTACGGGAATCTATAAGGAGACCGATCATGTGTTGGGTCACGAGCTTGTGCACAGTTTTCAATACGATATTGCACTTTCGCGAGGAGACAGTTCTCGCTTCGCACTTCAGCTCCTGCCCCTGTGGCTTGTGGAGGGAATGGCAGAGTATCTGTCTGTTGGTCGGGATGATGCACACACGGCAATGTGGATGCGCGATGCGGCACTGCGAGACGACCTGCCGACCATTGAGCAACTGACCCGGAGTAACAAGTATTTTCCTTATCGCTACGGACAGGCGTACTTGGCCTATATCGGCGGAAAATATGGGGATGCAGCGGTCACCAATATTTTTAAGTTGGGGGGTCGTACAGGCATCGATTCGGCCTTCGTGTACACGATCGGGATCACTGCTGACTCCCTTTCTGTGGAATGGGCGCAGGCCATCCGGGATGCCTATATGCCTATCATGGATTCGCGTACGCACCCAGACAGCGCAGGAACAGTTATCCTGTCTGAGGAGCTCAGCGGAGGAGCTTTGAACCTTTCACCCACCGTAAGCCCAGACGGACAGTATGTAGCCTACCTGAGTGAGAAGGATATTTTTAATATCAATCTGTTCATTGCGGATGCGGAGACCGGGAAAACCATCCGCAAACTGAGTGCGACCAACACCAACCCACACTTCGACAATATTCGCTTCATCAACTCGGCGGGTTCCTGGTCCCCCGATGGTAAGCGTTTTGCATTTGTAACCTTTTCGCAGGGTGACAACGAACTTTCAATATGGAATTTGGACTCTGGCAACCTTGAGAGTCGAATCAGTGTTGAGGGTGTGACTGCGTTCAGCAATCCTGCATGGTCACCGGATGGGCGATCAATTGCATTTTCCGGGGTTGATGGAGGAATCAGCGATCTGTACATCTACGACCTTCAGGAGGGCCAAGTGCGCCAGATCACCAGTGATCGATTTGCTGACCTTCAGCCTGCATGGTCACCGGATGGTCAGACGCTAGCAGTCGTAACGGATCGTGGTCCAGATGGGACAAATTTTGAAACGCTTGAGTATGCTGAGACGCGCATTTCGCTTATTGACCTCAGCAGTGGCACGCACAGTACACTACGCCCCTTTGCGCATGGGAAACATATCAACCCACAGTTTTCACCAGATGGGCAAAGTTTGTATTTCATCAGTGATCAGGACGGCTTCTCGGATATTTATCGGTATGATTTCCGCGAAGAAACGCCTTACCGTGTGACAAGCATTAAAACGGGGGTCAGTGGTATTACAGCGTTATCTCCCACAATGAGTGTGGCTTCGCAGAATGGAAAGGTCGTGTTTTCTGTTTTTCATGACGGTGGCTATGAAGTTTTCGGACTTGAATCTGATGAAGCCGTGGGGACGCTGGTTGAAAACAACATCTTGACCCGTGCCAGCATCCTGCCACCCCAGAGTGCAGAGAACGAGGGACTGGTTGCCGATTATTTGGATGATCCTCTGACGGGACTTCCGGAACCAAGAACTTCGGTTGAAGAGGTATACAGTTCGCGTCTACGGTTGGATTATGTAGCTCCCCCATCAATTGGAGTATCGGTTGGAGGATACTATGGTGGAGGTGCAGCTGGGGGAGTTGGATTCTACTTCAGTGATATGCTGGGTAATAAGAATCTGGCGATTGTTGCACAGGCCAATGGTACATTCAAGGATGTCGGGGGGATGGTACAGTACATGAACCGCGGGCGGCGATTTAATTACGGTGGGTTGGCTGCACACATCCCGTATTTGTACGGTTATCCACAACAGGGTTTTAATCAGCATGGAGAGTACGTAATTCGGGATTTGCGTCAGCGGTTGTACTTGGATCAGATTCGTGGCATCGGCTCATATCCTTTCACAACGACGCGGCGGCTTGAGGTGTTTGGAGGTTTTACCCGTTATGGGTTTGACATTCAGGCCTACGACTATACCTACACTGCTTTCGGCATCCAGCGGGAACGCAGAAATGCGGACAAGTGCAGCAATCTCACCGAAGAGGAGCGTCAGGTGGTCTGGGCTTGCGAGCCGGACGGTTTCTATTACGTTGACGTGGGTCTGGCGTATGTTGGAGACTTTAGTAACTTTGGTTTTACCTCACCTTCACAGGGTGGTCGGTATCGGCTCGAGGTTGCCCCTCGCATTGGGACCGACAATTTCATCAGCGTTCTGGCTGACTATCGTCGCTATTTTTTTCCGCAGCCCTTCACGCTTGCGATTCGTGGCATGTTTGCGGGCAATTTTGGGGGTGATCAGGAACAGGTCTTCTCACGTGAGAGTCTCTATTACCCCTATTACCGGGGTTTTGTCCGAGGGTATAATTATAACTCTTTTGATTTTGGAGAGGAATGCAGGGATGCTGGATGCTCGGTGTACACACGTCTGTACGGGACGCGTGCGGCATTGGCGAGTGCGGAAATTCGTTTACCCTTGTTAGGCACGGAAGCCCTGGGGCTGATCAATTTCCCCTATTTGCCGCTGGAACTCGTAGGTTTTGCGGATGCGGGAATGGCGTGGAACGAGAGAGATGATCTGGTCAAAATGCTCAAGTTCGAGCGAGATACGGTTGAGCGTGTGCCGGTTGTAAGTGTCGGTCCTGCGGCGCGATTCAACTTGTTGGGATACCTTGTCTTCGAGATTTAT
This sequence comes from Rhodothermaceae bacterium bin80, assembly GCA_002238805.1. Lineage (GTDB taxonomy): Bacteria > Bacteroidota > Rhodothermia > Rhodothermales > Bin80 > Bin80. The sequence continues at coordinate 14,753 of MPNB01000069.1, forward strand.
TACGCCTATCCATTCCAGCGGCCGGATAAGGGAGGACATTTCGGGTTTCAGCTGCTGCCAGGCTGGTGATCCCTGAAGTATGAGTGATAATCTTAAGCGTTGGCTCTTCGGGTTGGATCCTGGGTTAGCTCATCGGCTGGGGTTTGGTGCAGCTTGGCTTGCGGATCGCTGTGTGCCCCAGTATCTCCGCCGCGCATTTACACTGGAAGATCCTATTCTTCACCAGCGTATCTGGGATTTGGATTTTCCAAATCCAGTGGGTTTGGCAGCAGGTTGCGACAAGAACGCGTTACTGCTCCCGTTTTGGGCCAAACTAGGTTTTGGGCATGCAGAGGTGGGTTCTGTGACGTTGCGTCGATCGCGGGGCAACTCACGACCAAGATTATTTCGTCTCGAGGAGGATCGTGCAATTATTAACCGGCTGGGTCTGCCAAGCAAGGGTGCTCGCCGAGTCGCTCGGCGTTTGTCCAGTGCCCGTACAACCGGGATGCTGGTTGGTGTCAGTATTGCAAGGGTACATGGAAGAACATCGCCTATTGAGGATTATCGTCTTTGTGCAGCTCACCTGATCCCTTATGCTGACTACTTGACCATAAATATTTCGTGCCCCAATACCTCGGATGGCAATACGTTCGAAACGCCGGAGTACCTGGACGATCTGCTTGAGGTGCTTATGGGTGAGGTTGACGGCCGGATCCCGGTGCTGATAAAGCTTTCCCCCCTAGATACACCAAAAGTAGTTTACGACAGTCAGACAGAGGGGATTCTGGAAACAGCTATCAGCCGCGGAGTGAGCGGGTTCGTCGTGACCAATACAGCCAAGGACCGCGCAGGGCTTGTTACAGATAAGCAGGTGCTGAATGCAATTGGTCCGGGGGGGCTTAGTGGTGCACCGCTGCACTACAGAGCAGTTCAGATGGTCAGGTACATCTATTCATGCGTTGGACCCCGGTACCCGATTGTTGGTGTTGGGGGAATTTTTTCGGCAGAGGATGCTTATCGAATGATTCGTGCAGGTGCCTGTTTATTGCAGTTGTACACTGGTCTGGTGTATGAAGGCCCGTCAATCGTGCACAATATCAAACGTGGTCTGGTCGAACTGCTGAAGGCCGATGGTTTCACCTCTTTGCAGTCAGCTGTGGGCACTGAACAGAGAATCGCAGAGGTCGCAAACACAGTGTAAATTATTGAGATCGTGGACGGAGGTTTTGATAGTGGTTATCCACAACAATGGTGGACTGTGTTGCTGTGGTACCCTCTATTACAGTTGAGATGAAGGCTTGTGGAGTGTTGTTTCTCCAATCTTCGACGCATATGTCGACCGAGATCGAAAACTTGTGGTTTCGCCCGTTCCGGCAGATTGGCGAAATTCAGGTCATACACGTCGATTTGACGCCACACGAAGCGCGCGAACAGTACGCGCTTGAATGGCTCGACAAAGAAGAGCTTGCGCGTTGGCAGCGGTATCTATATGATCGCCCACGAAGGGAGTTTATCCTGTGTAGGGCAGTGCTGCGCTATTCGCTTTGTCGGCGGCTTGGCTGCGAGAATAAACAGCTTTCAATAGTCGCTGCTGATCATGGCAAGCCGTATGCTCTGGTCAATAGTCAACTGGTTCCAATCAGCTTCAATGTCAGCCACAGCGGATATCACGGTCTGATTGCTTTTACGCAGGGGCATCAGCGCCTGGGAGTGGATGTGGAGGCACGATCACGTCGGAGAGATTTTGACGGAATTGCTGAAATGGTGTTTGGCCCGAATGAACGGGCAGAAATTGCATCCGAGAATGGATTAGCAAAGGCACACTTGTTTTTCAGGTTCTGGACGCTGAAGGAAGCCTTGGTAAAGGCCCTCGGCACAGGGTTGTCCATAGATCTTACTGCATTTGAGATCCCCCCGGATATTCGGCATGGGGCTGGAAAAAGCACTTTTCAGTTTCCTGGACTGGACAGGACCCTTTGGGAGCTACAGGACTTGAGCACCAATGGTTACGCCGCTGCAATTGCAGCAGAAATTCCCCATCTCAGCTGAATCTGTGCAGTTCGACAGAAATCACTACTATACCGATCCGTATTTCCCGCTCATTGCAAGTGAATCCGTCTCGGGGATGTTTTTCCCGTCTTGCCACACCATTCTGCCCACCTCAGATCCTGTATAGTTGACAAAAACGACTGTAGCCGCACTCGTTGTCTGGCGGCAATTAGAATTGTTGAAGTTATCATGAAGCAGGCGGTTCATTGGTGTCTATTCCGAATGACCGCCGGGAGGAAAGAAATGGGAAAGTGCATCTATGAAATGGGCACGCCAATTGCCCCATGTGTGGCCCTCAGGATATTCTCGATAAACAAAGTCATATCCCTTCTCTGTTAGTACTTCCCTGAATTGGCGGTTGGCTCTGAGAAAATTTACATCATCATCCGGGAGCCATCCTTGGCCCACCATTTGTTCGTACAGACCGATGTCCACATAGAGTCGAATCGGCTTGGTACGGGCTTGCCTGTAGGCTTCAATCAAAGCATTGCTCCCGAAGGAAAGGTACCCGGATTGGCTGTATCCCAAACCAAAAACATCCGGATGCTGAAACGATATGTAGGCCGAGGCTAATCCGGCATAGGAAGGCCCTGCCACAAGTCGTGCCGAAGGGTGATCCAGGCTTCTGTAATGCTTTTCCACGTATGGCACGGCTTCTTCGGCCATGAAGCGCGCGAAGTCAGGATTCATGCCGTACTCAGTCGACCGGTTGGGCATACCCATCAGATGCCTGTTGGGTGGAGCAATGAACACGGCAATCACGGGCTCCAGTTCTCTGGACTCGATCAAATTATCCAGTACAGCAGGTGCATGGGCGTATTCAATGTAATCCTGTCCATCCAGAACATAGATAGTGGGATGATGTGTATTAAGAGAATCATATCCAGGCGGAGTATACACGTAAACCTCTGTTGCATAGCCCATAATTCCGATGGGCAGCAGGTGTCGGGTAACGCGTGTATAATCTCCCGGGGCACCATCTCGCACTGCTTTAAGGACTGAAGGATAAGGATATCCCGGCATCGCCAGTTCAGAATGGCCACCCAATCCGCTCAGTACCATATATGGACACAATGGATCGGTTATTGGAGGACCATCGTCTACCAACAGCTGATATTCCAGCCGGGCCTCTGCAGGGTGAACTCCTCGATAATAGTACAGGTCGGTCCCCATGATATTCTCCATATCAATCTCGTCAGCCCACTGGGTTATATCTCCCAGGATTCGTACGCGCGTGTTCGGTCCTTGATAGAGGTAAATCACGGTCGTGTCGTTTTCAATGAGCGGCGTACCTGTGAGCCGCACTTGCCTCATGAAGTTTTCTATGTGTTGCTTTTGCTGGGATGCGCTTTCAGCTGCAGATAGGTCTTTCTTAAGTTGCTCGATGTCAGCCATGCGGTCAGTTGTGCATGCGGCGAGAAGTATCATACATAGGAGGAAGGCTCGACACATTAATTCAGAGGGAAGATTCCGTTACAGTTGACTCCAAACCGTTTTCCCTGGTACCGCAGGCCAAGTAGTTCTGCCTTCGGATCGAATTCACCAAACTGCGGCTTGGCGGTAATGCCTCTTGCAGGTGTGGGACGTAAACCGAAGATACCTTCCAGAATGACAGTCACCCAGCTCCCGCACGAGGAACTGAGCCAATCGTTGATATAGGGCATTTCCGAGGGTGATTTACGGGCTCCGCCTTCATCTGGTGCGATCACAGTTTCTGCAAAGTGTGCCTGACCAAAAGGACCTTGATTGGCACTTCGTGCCAAGCTTTTCAGCCACGAAAATGCCATATCCACTTCCCCAATGCGGTACAGGCCACGGGCTGTTTCGGATGGCCAGGCTGGATAAGCTCCGGTCCATTGGTGATCGGGCCTGACACTGAACAATACATCTTCGTCTTCGGGGGACAGGGCATGCATCCAGGTTTCCGTTTGCAGTTCTCGCTTGAAAAAGTTGACTATCTCGGTTTTTTGCCTTGTCGTCAATTCTTGTGGTATCGTGTTAAGAATGGTCAGCAGGTCGTAACAGTGGCGCACTTCGTGCATTGTACCATCAGGTTGACGAGCTTGCCAATATCCTTTTCCATTAACATATAATTCGTGGATACGCGCTATAAGTTGAGTTGCTTCCTGGCGCAATAGACTGGCCTGCTCTGAGGGCTCCAGTAAATCTGCAACGACTCTCAAACTGAATACGTTCGCTGCGTTCAGGGCAGCTACCTCATGAACATAGTTACTCACACATTCAAGTAGGTTATATAGCGTGCCATAACCCGCCAAGCCGCTGGGCTGCTTGAACTGCTTCCAATTCAAAGCATATTGAGACAGGAATTCTTGTACGGATGTATGTCCAATCTGATGTGCAAGCCAGGACAAATCTCCTGACCAGCGCAGGTAAGTGTAAGCCATGCTCACCATTGCGTAGTCGTTTACTGCGTACCAAGGTCCAATACCACTTCCAGTCAAATATTCTGTACCGAAGTGCTGATGTACGTCCATGCGCATCCAGCGCTCGAGGCTTGCCCTCATTACAACGGGATCGAGTAGGGCATGTACGGAAGCACTCAACGAATAGTCCCACAAAACCATTGCCGATTGCCAGTAGCGGGGCATCAGAGTATCGTAGGTTCGACCATGGACAGAAAGAGGGTGGCAGCGCTTGGAGTAGGCCACGCCCAAGGCCCCCATCCAGTAGAGCTTTCGAATATCGTCATCTTCCGTTATGAGCAGGGGCAACTCTCCCGAGTACCGGCCGTTACCGGGAGTAAACAGGGCCCTCAACTCGGTATTCCAGTTTGATCTTACCAGCTCCAATTCACCAGTTACGTCTTGTATCAGTGCGTCGTAGGCGGTACCTGCTTCATTGACGTTTTCGCCGACGGCATTGACATAGTAGAAATGCCACCGAACTCCTGGTTCGAGCTGTACAGCGTACCGAAAACTATTGCGGTCCACGTCTGCATCAGGAGGCCATGTACCTTGCATTGATACTGCCCTGCTGTGGCGTGCCTGAAAAACGAGCGCCTGCCGCTGCGCATTCCATTCTACTTTATTGTCCCGCTCTGAGGGGGGCACTGCTTGGTTCCAGGGTTTGAGAGATTTTGTGATTCCTCCCTGAACCCGCAATCCTACTGCTACATGGCGGTGTGTCTTGCTCCGGTTTTCGATGGTTATTTTCATTACGGTGGCCATCTTCTCCACGGCTAACGCCACTAGTGAAGTGAGATGTAAGCCTTGGTAGGCAGATTCACGAACAATCCGGTCGGGATACCAAGTGATTGTGACGGGCCGACCGAGTGCAGGAAAATGAAAGTCATCAAGAATGAAGGATGCCGTAGGCGTATCAGCCGTCGCGAAAGGGGGGAAATTGAGGCATCGAAGACATGTCAGGTCGGTGGTCACCTGCACACAACCCAGAAAATTGGTTAGTCCAGGAGGATTGAAGCAGTCACCAAAGCGGTGTGTAAGAGAGTCGCTTCGGAGATCTCTCACGGTAGGAATCATGTGAGTTACCCTATATACGCTTTAACTGGGAATCATGTACGTAACTGCACTGTACCGATTTCTCGGGTCATAGGGGTTGGTAACCCGAACGCCCCTCGCTGTGCAGATGCCCAATCCCGGAGGCTAGTATGTTTGCGGCCGCATTCAGGTCCGCACGATCCGCATGGCCACGAGCCATACACTCGAATTGGCGCTGCGTCATCCGATTATCTATCTCAGTATACTCACATTCATAATACTGCTGACTCGTAGCTGGCCGCCAAGTCCTCCTGCAAGGAGCGCTGGTCACAGGTTCTGTCGGAAGCCAACCGGATCGAGTACAAGCATTTTGTGACACTGGAGCCGGGCATTACCGTGGCCGGGACAGATAGGATGCAGCAGGCCCGGCTACAACTCGTTGTGCCTGGGCACATCCAGGGAAGCTACACACCGAAGCAGCGGGAATGGCTGATGCTCGTGCGGGATTTCGTGGACCTTGTTGCCGTTCGGCAACGATCAATGTAGTCCGAAATTGACCTCCTCCACTAAAAAAGGGAAGAGCCTAACTAATAATTGAGCCTCGACTAGTATGTGTTTATTTCTGAATCAATAATCACCACCATGGTCCAGAGAATAAGTAAATGGATAACGCAACAATGGAGAGTATTGCTACAAGTAATAAGGCACCCAGACCGATCCCTCGCCAAGTGGCCCTGACCTGTCTCGCTATTAAGGACTTCGATATAAGCTTTGTCGTAAAGATAACCGTCATCAACTGAATCCCTTGTGCGTAGAGTGATGGGCACTTTCGGGGATATCAGGTATGCGACCAGCAACTGTATTCCACACCCTATCAATTCAAAGATCGGCATTAAGGGCAGTATTAATACCATGACCAGCCCACTAATCAACTAGCCACGCGTTGAATATTTGCTGGCATATGATGTGGCAACCTCTACGGGCAAGCTGCTGCTGTTGATCATGGGAGTATCCAGTATGGAGTTTTCCTGCTCCGTGTCATGTTTGAAGGCAACTCGATCAGATAACGTGTCACTGAAATGTTTTTCACTCTTGTTCGGGATTACATCCAGATCAATATTACTATCGCTGGCATCTATTTTCTTGCCAAGTTCATGACAATTTTGCAATCGGTTGAATTGTCAAACGATTCGCTTGAAAGGATGAGCTACTCGTTTTGGGAAATAACAGATAGAACTTCCTTTTCCTGATCAGCATCAAGAAGACCAATCCACACATGCTCAACTCTTGCTCTATCATCCAGAATGATAATCGTTGGAACGAAAGTTATTCCCCAATCTTGGTTGGGCAGAGCAATCAATGTGTCAACAGATATATTTTCTTTCTGAAGTACGCGTCTTTGAAGTTCAATGGATACACTTGAATTAATACCGGCGACTACCCCAATATTTTTGCTTTTCTCTGCAATAAGTGTTCTGTAAAAGGGATAACTCTGCAGACAATATGGGCAGGTAGGAGTTAATACAATCAACACTAATCTATCTTGGTCCTCATGAAAATATTCTAACATAGCCGGAAGAGTATCCACAATGCCGTGGTCATCAGTTGACTTGGCAAAAAAAGTCACTTGAAGAAGAAATAGTAATGCTACTACTACCAGTGCATACGTTGCCCATTCTAGATACTTCATTGTAACTTCTCTAAAATCTATCCTGAAACGGCATTTCGCCTGGACCCAAATCCAGAAGTATGTTTCGCACGAGTGCAACTGTGGGGCAAGGTATAAAAAATCCTTTCCCCATCTTCGCCACTCCGTTTGACGAGTTACTGATTTCGGTGCTCATTTTCCCCATTTTTCCGTCTAAAAGGGCCGATTTTGCCCCGAATTCATGCGTTTTGACCCAAATTTCGCGGG